>NZ_JBHLZP010000796.1:0-2718 GCF_042429965.1 Actinoallomurus acaciae | reverse complement strand
AGCGCGGGAACCGGCGACCACAGGAGAGGCGCCAGCGGCAGGCACCCGACCACCGCCGCGACGGCCATGGCCGGCCGCGTCCCGACGGCCTCGGCGAGGAAGCCCCCGGCCGGGCCGCCGAGCGCGAGCGTGCCCCAGATGAGGAACCGCATGGACGCGTTCATCCGCGCCTGGAGCCGGCCCGGTGTGACGGACTGCCGCAGCGTCACCTGCGCGACGTTGAACAGCGGCACGCCGAGGCCGAACACCAGCTGGCCCGCGGCGAGGAACGGCAGGGACGACGCGGGGGACGTGGCGGGCAGCACGGCCAGTCCCGCCGCCGAGACCAGCGCGCCGGCCGTGATCGTACGGCCGTACCCGATGCGCCTGATCACGGGTCCGACGATCAGCGCGCCGAGGACGAAGCCGACGCCGCAGAGCGCGAACACCAGCCCGACGAGGGCGGACGGGTAGCCCAGCGTCCGCACCATGTACAGCGTCAGCAGCACCGTGAGCATCGACGAGGCGAGGTTGACCAGGCTCGCGCAGGCGGCGATCCGGCTGAGCAGCGGATCGCGCAACACGAACCCGAGCCCTTCGCCGACCTCCCGGCGGAGCGACCGGGACGTCGTGCCGCCACCGGCCTCCGGCCTCGGCTCGGTGTGCCGGATCGCGCGGCACAACAGACCGGAGACGAGGAAGCTGAGCGCGTCCAGCAGCACGGTCGCGGCCGCGCCGATCGCTCCCGCGAGCACGCCGGCCGCGCCCGGCCCCACCATCTCCGCCGCCGACCCGCTGATGGTGAGCCTGGTGTTGGCCTCGGTGAGGTGCTCGCGCCGCACCAGCGCCGGCAGGTAGCTCTGGTAGGAGACGTCGAAGCAGACGGTGAAGACGCCGGCGAGGACGGCGACCGCGTAGAGCTGGAGGAACGACAGGACGCCCAGCGCGTACGCCACCGGCACGCTCCCCAGCAGGGCGGCCCGGCACAGGTCGGCGACGATGAGGACCGGCCGGCGCCGCATGCGGTCGAGGATCGCGCCCGCCGGCAGGGAGAGCACGAGGAACGGCACGGTGCGCGCCCCGGCCAGGAAACCCAGCTCGGCGGGAGAGGCCCGCAGTGCCCCGATCGCGAGAAGAGGAACGGCGAGCTGTCCGACCTGGGTCCCCGTCTCGCTGATCGACTGGGCGGCCCACAGCCGCAGGAAGTCCGGCGAACGCCGGAGCCCACCGCCGGTCGTCGGGCCCGGTCTCCCCCTGGCATTGGACGGTTGCACGACTCGACGCTTTCTCCGATGCGGATTAGCCGTTTTCACCCGGAATTACCGGCGATGGCCGCGTACTCGATTCTTCCGGCCATGTATACCGCTTTCCAGCTGTTTTCCGCACCGTGCTCCGAGCCTTGTCTGCGGTCTTATCTTTTCGGAGGATAAGTCCCATGATGATTTGTCAGGCCATCGCGCGGCAGGCCGCGAAGTCGCCGGATCGGGTCGCCCTCGAATTCGAGGGCGACCGCCTGACATACGGCGAGATGTGGCGGCGTGTGGAGCGGCTGGCCGAGCGGTTGCGCGCCGTGGGCGTGGGGCCGGACGACCGGGTGGCCGTGGCGATGGAGCGCTCCCTGGAGCTGCCGGTCGCGCTGCTCGGCGTGCTCGCCGCCGGAGGGGCGTACGTCCCGCTCGACTCCGGGCACCCCCCTGAGCGGCGGGCCTTCATGCTCGCCGACTCCGGCGCGCGCGTCCTCCTCACCCGGACCGGGCCGCACGACGCGCCGCCCGCGTTCCCCGGACCGGTCCTCGTCCTCGATCCCTCCGGCGAGGCCCCCGGGGACGGGCACGCGCCGCCCGATCCCCACCCGGACGACCTGGCCTACGTCATCTACACCAGTGGGTCGACCGGATCGCCCAAGGCGGCGATGACCAGCCACCGCGCCATCGCCAACAAGCTCGCCTGGATGCAGGACGCGTACGGGCTCACGTCCGGCGACCGGGTCCTGCAGAAGACGCCCGTCGGCTTCGACGTCTCCATCTGGGAGCTGTTCTGGCCGCTGATGGCCGGAGCGCGGCTCGTGCTCGCCCGTCCCGGCGGGCACCGCGACCCCGCGTACCTGGTCGAGGTGATCCGCCGGGCGGGCGTCACCGTCCTGCACTTCGTCCCGTCGATGCTGCGGGCGTTCCTCGCCGCGCCCGGCGTCGAGCGATGCGGCACGGTCCGGCACGTGATCTGCAGCGGCGAGGCGCTCACCGCCGAACTGGCCGAACGGTCGTTCGAACGCCTGCCCGGCGCGCGGCTGCACAACCTCTACGGCCCGACCGAGGCGGCGGTGCAGGTCACCGCCTGGGAGTGCCGGCCGGGCGACCGGACGACGCCCATCGGCTTCCCGATCGCGAACGTCCATGCCTTCGTGGTCGACGCGGACCTGAGGCCGCTCGGGCCGGGCGAGGCCGGCGAGCTCCTGATCGGCGGTGTGGCACCGGCCCGGGGCTATCTCGGCCGGCCGGGGCTCACGGCCGAGCGCTTCGTGCCGGACCACCTGTCGGGAGCGTCCGGCGCCCGGCTCTACCGAACGGGCGACCGGGCGCGGCGGCGCGGCGACGGGGCGCTGGAGTTCCTCGGCCGGCTGGACGACCAGGTCAAGATCCGGGGCGTACGGATCGAGCCGGGCGAGGTCGCGGCGGTGCTGTCCCGGCATGAGGCGGTCGGCGGCGCGGCGGTGGTCGCCCGGCCGGACGCCGGGGGACA
>NZ_JBHLZP010000795.1:0-2728 GCF_042429965.1 Actinoallomurus acaciae | reverse complement strand
GGCGTGCGGTGGCCCGCCCGGCACTCCTCCTCGCGGTCGCCGCGCTGACGGTGCTCTGGGCGACCGCGCGGATCGAGGCCCCGTGGCTGTACGGGGGCGGCCTGGTCGTGGCCGGCGTGGCGGCGGCCGTCGTCGTCGCGTCACTGGTCGCGATGCCCGGCTGCCCGGCGGCGCGCCTGCTGCGGACGCGTCCCGTCGTCTACGTGGGCCGCCTCAGCTACTCGCTGTACCTGTGGCACTGGCCGGTGCACGTCTTCGCCGTACACCGGTACGCCCACCTCGCGTGGCCGCTCCAGGTCGCGGGCGAACTCGCCGCCACTTTCGTGCTGAGCGCCCTGTCGTTCCACTTCGTGGAGACCCCGGCCCGGCGCGTGCGGAGGCCGCTCGCGCTCGCCGCGCCGCTGCTGACCTGCGGGCTTCTCCTCCTGGCCGGCGCGATGTACGCCCAGCCGAAGCCGCCCGCCGAGCAGGAGACCGGCGTCACCGTCCACGGGGGCCCCTGAGCCGTCTCAAGGACGCTCGCGCAGGTTGCGGGTCCAGCCGGCGAGGGTGGCCTGCCAGGTTCCTCCGGGCGCCCGGGCACGCCCGGCCGCCGTTGCCAGGGAAGCGGGCCGTCGTCCCGGCGGTACTCCACGCCGAGCGCCGCCAGGCGGGGCAGGTGGGCCTCCATCCTTCGCCGGAAGTCCGCCAGGTCCCGTTCCGGGGTGCTCCACACCGTCTCGGCGAACGCCGCCAGCCGCGGGAAGGCCACGAAGTCCAGGGCAGGTGACCACGGTGTGCCCGGCCTTGGCGGCGACCACGGCGCCCTGGTCTTCGCGCCAGGACGCGATCACGGCGTCGTCGGGCGCTCCGCCCTCCAGGATCTCGTCCCAGCCGATCAGCCGCCGGCCGCGTGAGGCGAGGTGGTCGGCGAACCGGCGGACGATCCGGCTCTGCAGCTCCTCCTCGTCGCGGAGCCCGGCGATCCGGCGCCGGGCGGCCGGGCTCGCCCGCCACTGGTCCTTGCGGCACTCGTCGCCCCCGACGTAGACGTACGGGCCGGGGAACAGCGCGACGGCGCTGGCGGACCGCGCCGGCCTGTCCCGTCCCTCCACCAAGGAGGTCGTCGACGAGCTCACGGAACTGGGATGGGTGGAGGAGGTCTCCCCGGCGCCGGGCACGATGGGCCGGCCGGCGCGGCGCTACCGGTTCCGCGCGGACGCCGGTCACCTGGTGGGCGTCGACATAGGGGCGCACAACGTCCGCGCGGCGCTGGCGGACCTCGACGGCAACGTCCTGGCCGAGACGCGCCGTTCCGCACGGCCCGACGCGCCGCTCGACGAGCGGTCGACCGCGATCGAACGCGCGGTCGCGAGCTGCCTGGACCTGGGCGGCATGACCATGGCCGACCTGTGGATGGTGGCCGTCGGCACCACCGGGCTCCTCACCTCCGAGGGCCGCGTCATGCTCTCCGCGGGGATCACCGCGTGGAAGGACCTCGACCTGGCCGGCCTGCTGGGCGAGATGTTCCCCTGCCGGGTGTTGATCGAGAACGACAGCCGCCTGGCCGCGCTGGCCGAGACGAGGCGCGGCGTGGCGCGCGGCGCCAGGGACGTGGTGTTCCTGCACGTCGGACGGCGTAGGGGCACCGGGCTGATCATCGATGGCAAGTTGCACCGGGGCTTCGGCGCGGCGGCCGGTGAGATCGTCATGTTGCCGGAGACCCGTTGGACCACCGCACCGGAGGACCTGAACAACGCCGCGGTCGTCCCGGAGGGCACCCCGGTGGAAGACGCCGCCGGCTACACGCTCGCGGCGGCCGGAAACGGTGATCCGGCCGCGCTGGAGGCGGTCGATCGCCACGTCGAGAAGCTCGCGATCGGCACGGCCGCGGCCGTGCTCATGCTCGATCCGGAGATCGTGGTGCTGGGCGTGGTTTCTCCCGTTCGTCCGACGTGCTGCTGCCGCCTCTGCGCAGCCGTCTGGAGAAGGTCTGCCTACGGATGCCGCGACTACGCGGATCCAATCTGGGGGACGAGTGCGTGGCGCTCGGCGCCATAGCCGGGCCGGAGAACCACCGCCCGGCCTGGTTGGACAGTGTGCTCAGAGTAGGCCAAATTGGGACAGTACCCTGTAAACCAAAGTTCCCTTTGGGGCGTCAGAACACTCCTGTAGGCCCTGGGTTCCGTCAGGAGGACTACGTGCCGGGCTGGCCGAGTATCGACAGGGCCGAGGACGAGCGGCTCGCGCAGTCGCTGTGGGCGGGGGAGATGACCGCCCTGCCGGAGATCTACGACACGTACGCGCCACGGCTCTTCGACTACTGTCACGTTCTCCGGCGCGACGAGGAGGCCGCCGCGTCGGCCCTGCACGACTCGCTGATCGTCGTGCAGGAGCGCATCGGGGACCTGCCGGACGTGCGGCTCTTCCGCGGCTGGCTGTACGCCGTGACCCGCCGGGAATGCCTGCGCCGACGGGCGCACGAGGACCCGCCCGCCGACCGGCGGCAGGCGGCCGAGGCGGACGGCTTCGGCGACGACGACGCGTTCCGCCGGCTGGCGCACACGGCGCTGCTCGTGCTCGACGGCGCACAGCGCGAGGCGCTCGACCTCTCGCTCCGCCACGAACTCGACTCCCACGAACTCGCCGAGGTCCTGTCCGTGCTGCCGCACGAGGCGTCCGTACGGGTCGCGCAGGCGCGTCAGGACCTGGACTACGCCTTCACCGCGGCGGTCGTGGCGGCGACCGC
>NZ_JBHLZP010000794.1:0-2735 GCF_042429965.1 Actinoallomurus acaciae | reverse complement strand
CGTTCGCGCTCGGCCCGGCCGCGGTCATCCGCGAGGCGCTCGACGCCGACCTGGTCGGCCGCGGCGGTGCCGCGTTCCCGACCGGGCGCAAGTGGGACGCGACCGCGCGCCGGCCCGACCATCCGCACTACCTGGTCTGCAACGCGGACGAGAGCGAACCCGGCACCTTCAAGGACCGGGTCGTCATGGAGGGCGACCCGTTCTCGGTGATCGAGGCCATGACCGTGGCGGCGTACGCCACGGGCTGCCGCCGCGGTTTCCTCTACCTGCGCGGCGAGTACCCGCGCGCGCTGCGGCTCCTCACGAACGCCGTCGAGCGCGCCCGGGAGCGGAACCTCCTGGGCACGGACATCCTCGGGTCCGGCTTCGACTTCGACGTGGAGATCCGGCGCGGCGGCGGGGCGTACATCTGCGGCGAGGAGACGGCGATCTTCAACTCGATCGAGGGCTACCGCGGCGAGCCCCGCAGCAAGCCGCCGTTCCCGGTCGAGAAGGGACTGTTCGGCCAGCCCACCGCCGTCAACAACGTGGAGACGCTCGTCAACGTGCTGCCCATCCTGACCGGCGGCGCCGCCGCGTACGCCGCCGTGGGCACGGGCGGATCGACCGGGACCAAACTGTTCTGCCTGTCCGGCACGGTGCGCCGCCCGGGAATCTACGAGCTGCCCTTCGGGGCCACGCTGCGCGAGCTGCTGACCCTGGCCGGCGGCGTCCCCGAGGGCCGGGAGCTGCGGGCGGTGCTGCTCGGCGGCGCCGCGGGCTCGTTCGTCCGGCCCGATGAGCTGGACATCCCCCTCACGTTCGAGGGCACGCGCGCGGCCGGCGCCGGTCTCGGCTCCGGCGTCGTGCTGGCCCTCGACGACAGCGTGGACCTGACCGGGCTGCTGTTGCGGATCGCGACCTTCTTCCGCGACGAGTCCTGTGGCCAGTGCGTCCCCTGCCGGGTGGGAACCGTACGGCAGGAGGAGGCACTGCACCGCCTGGCGCGGGGCTCGGGCCCGGCCGACGTGACGCTGCTGCGCGACGTCGGCCGGGCCATGCGCGACGCCTCCATCTGCGGCCTCGGCCAGACCGCCTGGAACGCCGTCGAGTCCGCGATCGACCGGCTCGGCGTGTTCTCCTCCGCCACGGAAGGGAAGCCATCATGACCTCCGTACCGCTCGCTCCGCCGCGTCGGCTCGTCGACGTCACCGTCGACGGTGAACCGGTGCGGCTGCCCGAGGGCTCGACCATCCTCGCCGCCTGCTCAGGCACCCCGACCCTGTGCTACGGCGACACGCTGACGCCGAAGAACGCCTGCCGGATCTGCGTGGTGGAGGTGACGGGCTCCCGTACGCTCGTGCCGGCCTGCTCGCGGCGCGTCGAGCCGGGCATGGAGATCATGACCGACACCGAGCGGGTCCGGCACAGCCGGCGGCTCGTACTGGAGCTTCTGGGCTCATCGACCGACCTGTCCACGACGCCCGGCGCGGCGGAGTGGACCGCGGAGTACGGCGCGCGGCCGGAACGCTTCGGCCTGCCGGGCGCGCCGTCCGCCGACCGGGACGAACGGCGCCCCGGTGCGCACGAGGCCCCGGACGGCACCGCCGCGGCCACCGTCGCGCAGCCGGCCAAGGTCGACAACGACCTCTACGTACGCGACTACGGCAAGTGCATCCTGTGCTACAAGTGCGTCGACGCGTGCGGCGAGCAGTGGCAGAACACCTTCGCGATCGGTGTGGCGGGCCGTGGCTTCGACGCGCGGATCTCCACCGAGCACGCCGCGCCGCTGCCCGACTCGGCCTGTGTGTACTGCGGGAACTGCGTCGAGGTGTGCCCGACCGGCGCGCTGTCGTTCAAGAGCGAGTACGACATGCGTGCGGCGGGCACCTGGGACGAGTCGCGGCAGACCGAGACGACGACGATCTGCAGCTACTGCGGCGTGGGCTGCAACCTGACCCTGCACGTCCAGGACAACGAGATCGTGAAGGTCACCTCGCCGCACGACAACCCGGTGACGCACGGCAACCTGTGCGTCAAGGGCCGCTTCGGCTTCCAGCACGTCCAGAACCGTGGGTAGGCGCACGGTCCGGCGCCGGATGACGCGCGTGTCCGACGGCGTCCCGGCGGGCCGTACGGACACGCTGGTGGCGGAGGAGCCGCTGGAGATCCGGCTCGGCGGACGGCCGCTGACGATCACGATGCGCACGCCGGGCGACGACTTCGAGCTGGCGGCGGGGTTCCTCGTCGGCGAGGGCGTGGTGACGCGGGCGGAGGAGATCCGGGCGATCGCCTACTGCGCCGGGGCGATCGACGACGGCGGCAACACCTACAACATCGTGGATGTGCGGCTGGCGGACGGGGTGCCCCTGCCCGAGATGACGCTGGAGCGCAACTTCTACACGACGTCCTCGTGCGGGCTGTGCGGCAAGGCCAGCCTCGACGCGGTACGCATGGTGGCCCGCTGGAGCGTACGGGAGGATCCGCTGCGCCTCGCGCCGGAGACGGTGACGGCCCTGCCGGACCGGCTGCGCGCGGCCCAGCCGGTCTTCGAGCGCACCGGCGGCCTGCACGCCGCGGGCCTGTTCGACGCGGCGGGTTCGCTGCTGTGCGTGCGCGAGGACGTCGGCCGCCACAACGCCGTGGACAAGCTGGTCGGGTGGGCGCTGCGACGCGACCTGCTGCCGCTGCGAGGCGCGACGCTGCTCGTGTCGGGGCGCGCCTCGTTCGAGCTGACGCAGAAGGCGCTGCTCGCG
>NZ_JBHLZP010000793.1:2774-3204 GCF_042429965.1 Actinoallomurus acaciae | reverse complement strand
TGGTTTTGGTGGTGGTTGTTGGTTGGTTTCCCGTTCGTGTTTTGAGAACTGCATAGTGAACGCGAGCATCTTGTTTTTCTTGTTGTGTTCAAGTTTTTTAGGGCACACGGTGGATGCCTTGGCATCAGGAGCCGATGAAGGACGTGGGAGCCTGCGATATGCCCCGGGGAGTTGGCAACCGAGCGTTGATCCGGGGGTTTCCGAATGGGGTAACCTAGCACCTGTTATGGGGTGTTGCCGCCATCTGAATGTATAGGGTGGTTGGTGGTAACGCGGGGAAGTGAAACATCTCAGTACCCGCAGGAAGAGAAAACAATATGTGATTCCCTGAGTAGTGGTGAGCGAAAGGGGATGAGGCTAAACCATGCGCGTGTGATAGCCGGCGGGTGTTGCGTGTGTGGGGTTGTGGGAGCATTCTTGTCTGGTCCGC
>NZ_JBHLZP010000793.1:0-2747 GCF_042429965.1 Actinoallomurus acaciae | reverse complement strand
GGGGTAGCTGAATGATCTGGAATGGTCGACCGTAGTCGGTGATAGTCCGGTAGGTTAAACCTTGTTGTCTTCATTGGGTGTTTCCCGAGTAGCACGGGGCTCGTGAAATCTCGTGTGAATCTGCCAGGACCACCTGGTAAGCCTAAATACTTCCTGGTGACCGATAGCGGACTAGTACCGTGAGGGAAAGGTGAAAAGTGCCCCGGTGAGGGGTCGTGAAATAGTACCTGAAACCGTGTGCTTACAAGCCGTCAGAGCTTTTGCTGCCTTTTGGGTGGTGGGGGTGATGGCGTGCCTTTTGAAGAATGAGCCTGCGAGTTATGGTGTGTGGCGAGGTTAACCCGTGTGGGGGAGCCGTAGCGAAAGCGAGTCTGAATAGGGCGTTTGAGTCGCATGCTGTAGACCCGAAGCGGAGTGATCTACCCATGGGCAGGTTGAAGCGCGGGTAAGACCGTGTGGAGGACCGAACCCACCAGGGTTGAAAACCTGGGGGATGACCTGTGGGTAGGGGTGAAAGGCCAATCAAACTCCGTGATAGCTGGTTCTCCCCGAAATGCATTTAGGTGCAGCGTCGCGTGTTTCTTGCCGGAGGTAGAGCTACTGGATGGCCTAGGGGGCCGACAAGCTTACTGAAGTCAGCCAAACTCCGAATGCCGGTAAGTGAGAGCGTGGCAGTGAGACTGCGGGCGATAAGGTTCGTAGTCGAGAGGGAAACAGCCCAGATCATCGGCTAAGGCCCCTAAGCGTGTGCTAAGTGGTAAAGGATGTGGAGTTGCCGTGACAACCAGGAGGTTGGCTTAGAAGCAGCCATCCTTGAAAGAGTGCGTAATAGCTCACTGGTCAAGTGATTCCGCGCCGACAATGTAGCGGGGCTCAAGCACACCGCCGAAGCTGTGGCATTCCAACATTACCCTAGCAGGTTTTCCTGTTCAGGGGTTGGGGTGGGTAGGGGAGCGTCGTGTGGGCGGTGAAGCGGCGGCGTGAGCTAGTCGTGGAGGCCACACGAGTGAGAATGCAGGCATGAGTAGCGAATGAGGGGTGAGAAACCCCTCCGCCGGATGACCAAGGGTTCCTGGGGCAGGCTAATCCGCCCAGGGTAAGTCGGGGCCTAAGGCGAGGCCGTGAGGCGTAGTCGATGGATAACGGGTTGATATTCCCGTACCCGCTGACACGCGCCCATGCTGAATCCTTTGATACTAACCGTGTGGACTCTGCTTGGTTCCTTCGGGAGTCTTGTTGGGGCGAGCGTGGGACCTGATGGGGTAGTAGGCAAGTGATGGGGTGACGCAGGAGGGTAGCTCAGCCCAGGCGGTGGTTGTCCTGGGGTAAGCATGTAGCCCGTGCCATAGGTAAATCCGTGGTGCGTGATGGGTGAGATGTGATGCCGAGCCGATTTAGGTGAAGTGAGTGATCCCATGCTGCCGAGAAAAGCCTCTAGCGATGTGTGTCGGCGGCCCGTACCCCAAACCGACTCAGGTGGTCAGGTAGAGAATACCGAGGCGATCGGGTGAACTGTGGTTAAGGAACTCGGCAAATTGCCCCCGTAACTTTGGGAGAAGGGGGGCCCCTGCTGGTGACCAGACTGGCTCTGTGGAGCTGGTGGGGGTCGCAGATACCAGGGGGAAGCGACTGTTTACTAAAAACACAGGTCCGTGCGAAGTCGAAAGACGCTGTATACGGACTGACGCCTGCCCGGTGCCGGAACGTTAAGAGGACTGGTCAGCCCTTTCGGGGGTGAAGCTGAGAATCTAAGCGCCGGTAAACGGCGGTGGTAACTATAACCATCCTAAGGTAGCGAAATTCCTTGTCGGGTAAGTTCCGACCTGCACGAATGGCGTAACGACTTCCCCACTGTCTCAACCACAGGCCCGGTGAAATTGCAGTACGAGTAAAGATGCTCGTTACGCGCAGCAGGACGGAAAGACCCCGGGACCTTCACTATAGCTTGGCATTGGCGTTTGGAGCGTCTTGTGTAGGATAGGTGGGAGACTTTGAGGCGGTGACGCCAGTTACCGTGGAGTCGTTGGTGAAATACCACTCTGGTCGTTTTGAGCGTCTAACCCGCACCCGTGGATCCGGGTGGGGGACAGTGCCTGGTGGGTAGTTTAACTGGGGCGGTTGCCTCCCAAAATGTAACGGAGGCGCCCAAAGGTTCCCTCAGCCTGGTTGGCAATCAGGTGTTGAGTGCAAGGGCACAAGGGAGCTTGACTGTGAGACAGACATGTCGAGCAGGTGCGAAAGCAGGGCCTAGTGATCCGGCACCACCGTGTGGATGGGGTGTCGCTCAACGGCTAAAAGGTACCCCGGGGATAACAGGCTGATCTTGCCCAAGAGTCCATATCGACGGCAAGGTTTGGCACCTCGATGTCGGCTCGTCGCATCCTGGGGCTGGAGTAGGTCCCAAGGGTTGGGCTGTTCGCCCATTAAAGCGGCACGCGAGCTGGGTTTAGAACGTCGCGAGACAGTTCGGTCCCTATCCGCTGTGCGCGTAGGAGACTTGTGAGGGTCTGTCCCTAGTACGAGAGGACCGGGACGGACGAACCTCTGGTGTGCCAGTTGTATCGCCAGGTGCATGGCTGGTTGGCTACGTTCGGTCGGGATAACCGCTGAAAGCATCTAAGCGGGAAGCCTTCCTCGAGATGAGGTCTCCCAACCTTTTATGGTTGTAAGGCCCCCAGCTAGACGACTGGGTTGATAGGCCGGAGATGGAAGCACTGTGAGGTGTGGAGTTGACCGGTACTAATAGG
>NZ_JBHLZP010000792.1:0-2749 GCF_042429965.1 Actinoallomurus acaciae | reverse complement strand
GATCGACGGGGCGGACGTGAAGGAGGCCGTCCGGCACGCGGAGGAGGCGGCGTCCGCCGGGGTCCGCCGCGGTCACTGGATCGCCGCCGCCGACGTCGCCTCGCGCATACGGTGGGCCGGCGAACTGGTCGCGGGCCGGCCCGTCGAGGCCGCCGCGGCCGACATCTACCACCTGGTCGGCACCAGCGTCGCCACCCAGGAGTCCGTGCCGGCCGCGTTCGCCGTCCTGTCGACGTATCCGGACGACCCGTGGCGGGCGTGCCTGCTCGCCGCCTCGCTCGGGGGGGACTGCGACACCATCGCGGCCATCGCGGGAGCGATCGCCGGCGCCTGCCACGGCGTCGGCTCCTTCCCCGACGCCGCCGTCGCCACGATCCTCGACGTCAACCGGCTCCCCCTCGACGAACTGGCGCGCGGCCTGCTGGCCCTGCGCGAGCGGGCGTGACCGCCCACCCGATCCCCCTCCCCGAAGAAGGCCCCCATGACCAGCGACAACAAGGTCGGTGCCGTCGAGACCCGCGGCATCGAGCCGGTGCCCGACGGCGACCGGCGCGGCAACCCGCTCCAGCTCTTCTGGGTGTGGTTCGCCGCCAACATCTCCATCCTCGGGCTGCCCCTCGGCGCGACGCTGGTCGCGTTGCGCGGCATGAACATCTGGCAGGCCGTGCTCGTCGGCGCCATCGGCTCCTTCGGGTCCTTCGCCGTCGTCGGGCTCATCAGCGTCGCGGGCAAGTGGGGCGGCGCGCCGAGCATGACCCTGTCCCGCGCGGTGTTCGGACCGCAGGGCAACCACGGGCCGACGCTGGTGTCGTGGCTGTCGCGGGTCGGCTGGGAGGTGGTGAACACCACCACCGCCGCGTACGCGCTGCTGGCCATCCTGCACATCGCCTTCGGCGTGGGCGCGAACTCCGTGCTCACCGTCGTCTGCCTGCTCGCCTTCGTGGCCCTCACCCTGCTCGTCTCCGGGCTGGGGCACGCCACCCTGGTCTGGATCCAGCAGCGGGCGACGTACGTCTTCGGCGCCCTCAACCTGATCGTCGGCGGCTTCCTCGTCACGAAGGTGCACTGGCACACGGTCCTGCACGCCCCGGCCGCGCCGATGAGCGTGATGATCGCGGGGATCGGGGTGATCGCCGGCGGGACGGGCATCGGCTGGGCGAACGCCGGCGCCGACATGGCGCGCTACCAGCCGCGGCGGGTCCCCGGCCGCCGCATCGTGGCGGCCGCCGCGGCCGGTGCGGGCATCCCGCTGGTGCTGCTCATCAGCCTGGGCGGTCTGCTGTCGACCGGCGACCACACGCTCGCCGCCGCCTCGGACCCGGTGGCCGCGATCCAGGCCATGCTGCCGTCGTGGATGGCCATCCCGTACCTGCTCACCGCCTTCGGCGGCCTGCTGCTGTCCAACCACCTGTCGGTGTACTCCGCCGGGCTCACCATGATCACTCTGGGCATCCGTGTCCGGCGGGTGATCGCCGTCGGCGCCGACGTGGTGCTCACGCTGGCCGGCGGCGTCTACCTGATGCTCATCGCCAAGAACTTCTACGGGCCGTTCATCACCTTCATCTCGCTGCTCGCCGTGGCCATCACCTCCTGGGTCGCGGTCTTCCTCGTGGACATGCTCACGCGGCGGGAGTACGACCCGGCCGGCCTGATGGACACCACGCGCGGCGGCGTCTACTGGCACCACGGCGGTGTGGCGTGGTCCGCCTTCGTCGCCTGGGCCGCCGGCATCGTCATGGGGCTGCTGCTGACCGTGGCCCAGACCTCCGAGACGGACGTGTGGTTCGCCGGGCCGCTGTCGAAGACCTGGCCCGCGCGCAACGGCCTCGGCTGGCTCGTCGCCTTCGCCGTCGCCGCCGCCATCTACCTCGTCCTCCAGGCCGTCACCCGCCGCGGAGCCGCCTCCCGTGAGACCCGGACGCCGATGAGCGAAGTGGCGTCATGAGCGGCGCGATCGACCGGCTGGTCCATGCCGGCAACGTGGTCATCGACCTGGTCATGGAGATTCCGGCGCTGCCGCGGCCCGGCGGCGACGTGCTCGCCACCTCCAGCCAGGTGACCCCAGGCGGGGGCTACAACGTCATGCTGGCGAGCGCCCGTCAGGGACTGAAGGTCGCCTACGCGGGCGCGCACGGCAGCGGCCCGTTCGGCGAACTCGCCCGCGCCCGGCTCACCGAGGCCGGCATCGCCGTCCTCCAGGAGGCCACCCGGGGCGCGGACACCGGCTTCGACGTGGCGTTCGTCGACGCCGGCGGGGAACGGACGTTCGCGACGAGCGTCGGCGCGGAGGCCACCCTGACGTACGAGCAGCTCACCGGCGTCCACGTGCGCGGCGGCGACGCGGTCTATCTCTCCGGGTACGGCCTGGCCTACCCGGCCAACCAGGTGGCCCTCACGCGCTGGCTCACGACGCTGCCCGCCGGAGCCACCGTGATCGTCGACCCCGGGCCGCTGGTCGCCGACATCCCCGCCGACGTTCTCCGGCCGGTGCTCGCCCGCACCGACTGGTGGAGCTGCAACCACGACGAGGCGACCGCGATGACCGGTCACGCCGACCCCGAGGAGGCCGCGGCCGAACTGGCCCGCCGGACCGGACGCTCCGGCGTCGTGGTCCGCATGGGGCCGCGCGGCTGCGTCCTGGCCGTGCCCGGCTCCCCGCCGGTGCACGTCCCCGCCTTCGACGTGACGGCCGTCGACAGCAACGGCGCCGGCGACGCGCACGTGGGGGTGTTCGTCGCGGCGCTCGGGG
>NZ_JBHLZP010000791.1:0-2753 GCF_042429965.1 Actinoallomurus acaciae | reverse complement strand
CGCGCCGGTCGCCGCCGCGACGGTGACCTCGGGCGCGAGCCCGCAGACCGAGGCGAGGAAACAGATGTTGCGCATCATGCCCCGGGGGATCACGCCGGTGCCGCCGGGCGTGTCGGTGCCCACGGTGAGCCGGTCGAGCCGGCCGGCGTCGCGCAGGTGGTCGACCGTGACCATGGTCGCCCGGTAGTTCATCGAGCTGCACACCTCGATACCGGCGTCCGGCAGGTCGTCGATGACACCGCGGATCTCCTCGTCGGGCATGGGGATCGGGCCGCCGGAGATGTGCCCGACCACGTCCGGCCGTACGGCGGTGACCACGTCATGGCCGGCGACCCGGCTCGAGCCCGAGCGCGAGACGCCGCCCGAGTGCATCTTCACGGTCATGCCGCGCTCGGCCGCCCAGCGCATGTACTCGACCGCCTCGCCGTCGTCGAGACGGTTCCAGTCGTAGAAGATGAACTTGAGCTGCCGGATGCCGGCCTCGGCCATCTGGTCGAAGTGCGCGGCGGTCATGCCCGGCACCAGCAGCAGCGTCCCGGCCTCGACCTTCACGCCGGAGGGCCGCGTCCGCGCGAGCGTGGCGCGCGACAGGCGTGCCAGCCCGAGGACCAGGTCGGGGGTGAGGTCCTCGAACGGCAGGCCGGGCACATGCAGCTCGCCGGCCGAGACCATCGTCGTCGTCCCGCCGTGCAGGTAGTTGTGGATCCAGCCGACCGCG
This sequence comes from Actinoallomurus acaciae, assembly GCF_042429965.1. Lineage (NCBI taxonomy): Bacteria > Bacillati > Actinomycetota > Actinomycetes > Streptosporangiales > Thermomonosporaceae > Actinoallomurus > Actinoallomurus acaciae. The sequence continues at coordinate 2,035 of NZ_JBHLZP010000791.1, read as the reverse complement.
TTCTGGGCCGGTGTCCACTCCCCCACGGTCGGGTGCACGTGGCCGTCCACCAGGCCGGGGATGACGGTGAGCCCGTTCGCGTCGACGACCGTGTCGGGGGACGGGCAGTCGCCGCCGACCGAGGTGATCACGCCGTCCTCGACCACCAGCGTCGTGTCGCGCACCGGTGGCGCCGCGTCCCCCGTCACGAGCAGGCCGATGCCGGTCACCAGCGTCCGTCCCACGGCGCCTCCCAGGATTGATCGGAGAGTACGGACTATGTATACATGATACGTGACTCCAGGGAAGGTGCTCAGATGACGACCGCGGTGCGGAGCCTCGTCGGCGGCCGGTGGCGGGACGGGCGCGGAGCCGTCCGTACGTCGGTGAATCCGGCGCGCCCCGGCGAGGTGGTCGCCGAGTTCTCCGCCGCCGGCGACCAGGACGCCGAGGACGCGATCAACGCGGCGAACGCGGCGGCCCGCGCCTGGGCGCGTACGCCCATCCACGAACGGGCCGCCGTGCTGCGCCGCGCCGCGGACCTGCTCGACGCCCGTGCCGAGCCGGTGGGCACGGAGCTGACGCGCGAGGAGGGCAAGACCCGGCCCGAGGGGATCGCGGAGGTGCGCCGTGCGGCGGAGATCCTCCGGTTCCAGGCCGATGAGGCCAACCGGGACGCCGGTGAGATCTACGCGTCGCCGCGCCGGGACGAACGGATCCTCGTGGTGCGCAGACCGCTCGGCGTCGTCGCGATCGTCACGCCGTGGAACTTCCCGATCGCCATCCCCGCCTGGAAGATCGCCCCCGCGCTCGTGCACGGCGACTGCGTCGTGTGGAAGCCCGCGAGCCTCGTCCCGCTCCTCGCCTACCGCTTCGCCGACGCCCTCGTCGAGGCGGGACTGCCCGCCGGCGTGCTCTCGCTCCTGCTCGGCCCCGGCTCGACCGGGTCGTACCTGGCCCGGCATCCCGGCGTGGCCGCGGTGAGCTTCACCGGCTCCACCGAGGTCGGCACGCAGCTCATGGTGACCTGCGCGGGGCTGCGCAAGCCCGTGCAGACCGAGATGGGCGGCAAGAACGCGGCCGTCGTGCTCGCCGACGCCGATCTCGACATGGCCGCCGAGCAGGTCGTGCTCGGCGCCATGCGGTCGACCGGGCAGAAGTGCACGGCGACGTCGCGGCTGATCGTCGAGGAGCCGGTCGCGGACGACCTGCTCGCCCGCGTCGGCCGCCGGCTCGACGGGCTGAACGTCGGCGACCCGCTGCTGGAGGAGATCGACATGGGTCCCGCGGCCTCGCTCGACGCCCGCGACTCGATCTTCGCCGACATCGAGCGGGCGGTGGCCGACGGCGCCGAGGTCCTCGCCGGCGGCGGCCGTTTCGCGGACGAGCGCGCGGACGCGGCGTTCGTGCCGCCGACCCTGCTCCGCCTGTCCTCCACCGGCCCGGCCGTGTGGCGCGAGGAGGTGTTCGGGCCGGTCCTGGCGGCCGTCACCGCTACCTCGGCCGACCAGGCGTTCGCGCTGGCCAACGACTCGGCGTTCGGGCTCGCGGCGTCGGTCTTCACCGAGGATCTCGGCCGGGCCATGCGCGCCGTCGACGAGTGCGCCGTGGGCGTCCTGCACGTGAACTCCGAGACCGCCGGCGCCGATCCGCATGTGCCCTTCGGCGGGGTAAAGGACAGTGGGTCGGGGCCGAAGGAGCAGGGACGGGCGGCGCGTGAGTTCTTCACCCACACCACGACCGTCTACCTGCGCCCCGGCGCGCGAACCTGAAAGGAGAGCCGCCATGGAGGAGGCATCGGTCGCCCGGCGCGTGCTCGAGGCGTTCGAGCGGGCGGGCGTACGCAAGGCGTTCGGCCTGCCCGGGGTGCACAACCTCGCGTTCTGGCGCGACGCCGGTCCGGGCACTCCGGAGATCGTCGGGGTACGGCACGAGCAGACCGCGGTGTACGCGGCCGACGGGCTGGCGCGCGCGTCCGGCGGGCTCGGGGTCGCCCTGACGACCACGGGACCCGGCGCGGCGAACGCCGCGGGGGCCTTCGGCGAGGCCGCCGCGG
>NZ_JBHLZP010000790.1:0-2761 GCF_042429965.1 Actinoallomurus acaciae | reverse complement strand
CCGGGTGCTGCGGCCCGGCGGCGTACTGAGGGGCAGCGCGGTGGTGACCGGGGCCGGGCGCCGCCAGGACGCCCTCATCGCGTTCCTGCGGGCACGGGGCGACTTCGGCCGGCCCGGGAGCCTCGCGGAGCTGCGCGGCCGGCTCGACGGAGCCGGGCTGAGGTCCGTGGAGGTGACGGTCACCGGCGCGCTGGCGTGCTTCTCGGCCGTCAAGCCCGGCTGAGGCGCATCGCGGCCTGGTGAGGGCCCGCGTGCGGGGCATCCCTACACTTGACCGCATCATGGCCGTGCAAATCGCTCCCAGCATTCTGTCCGCCGACTTCGCCCGGCTCGCCGACGAGGTCGCCGCCGTCGCCGACGCCGACTGGATCCACGTCGACGTGATGGACAACCACTTCGTGCCCAACCTCACCCTCGGACTGCCGGTGGTCGAGGCCCTGCTCAAGGCGACGCCCGTTCCGGTGGACTGCCACCTCATGATCGAGGACCCCGACCGGTGGGCGCCCGGGTACGCCGAGGCCGGGGCGGCCAGCGTCACCATCCACGTCGAGGCGGCGAGCGCCCCGATCCGTACGCTGCGGGAGATCCGCGCCGCCGGCGCCCGCGCCGGCCTGGCGCTCAACCCGGGCACGGCCGTGGAGCCGTACGCCGACCTGCTCGCCGAGATCGACATGTTGCTCGTGATGACGGTCGAGCCGGGCTTCGGCGGCCAGCCGTTCCTCGACGTCGTACTGCCGAAGATCCGCCGCGCCCGCGACCTCATCCGGGGCCGGGACCTCGACGTGTGGCTCCAGGTCGACGGGGGAGTGAACGCCGAGACGATCGAGCGCTGCGCGGAGGCGGGCGCCGACGTGTTCGTGGCCGGCTCGGCGGTGTACTCCGCCGACGACCCGGCCGAGGCGGTCCGCTCCCTGCGCGCCCGCGCGGCCCAGGCGTCGCTCTAGGCGTACTGCCCGGGCAGGTCGGTCGAACCGGGGGCAAATCACCCGTCGCCGGATCGTCCGGGGGCAGTACGCCTAGAGGGTGTAGACGGAGGCGCCGTCCTCGACGTGGCTCCTCAGGCGGTCCTGGGCGACCAGGACCTCCAGGTGGGCGCGGGTCTCGGTGGTCGCCAGCATCTGGTTGAACATGTCCAGTTCGTCGAAGTGGCGTCCCCGGCGCGTCCAGGTCAGCGCGCGGGCCGTCTCGTACGCCGTGCCCGAGCCGGCGGCGACCGCCGCGGCGCAGGCGTCCAGGCGCTCGGCGTGGTGGTCCAGCAACGCGTCGACGCGGGCGTGCACGCTGTCGGTGACCGGTCCGTGCGCGGGCAGCAGCCGCAGGTCGGGCATCTCACGGACGACCTTGAGGGACGCGAGATAGGAGCCGAGCGGCGAGGCCTCCGGCGCGCTCTCGAAGCCGATCGACGGGGTGATGTGCGGCAGCACGTGGTCGCCGGCGAACAACAGCCCGCCGGCCAGGTCGGCGAAGACCAGGTGGCCCCGGGTGTGGCCGGGCGTCGGCACGGCCAGCAGCTCACGGCCGGCGAGCGGCACCGGGGCCCGTCCCTCGATCCAGTCGTCCGGCATGGCCCACTCGGACGGGTTGTGGCCGCCTTCCTTCCACACCGCCCGCAGCCGTTCGATGAGGGGCGCCGCGCCGCAGGCGTTCAGCTGTTCGAGCTGAGGGGAGCGGTCGGTCGGCCCGGGAGAGGTCAGCAGCTCGAGAGTGGGGCGCTCCCCGATGCCGAGGCTGACCCGCGTGCCGAACTCCCGGCGCACCGCCACCGCCTGCGTGTAGTGGTCGCGGTGCACGTGGGTGACCAGGAAGCGGCCGATGTCGGCGAGCCCGAACCCGATCTCCTTGAGCGAGGTCTCGAGCTGCCGCCGCGACTCCTCCAGCGACCAGCCGCCGTCGATCAGCACGAGACCCTCGTCGTCCTCGATCGCGTAGACGTTGACCGCACGGAGCCCGTCCGTGGGCAGCGGCAGCGGAATCCGGTGGACTCCCGGGGCGACCTGGAACGCTCCGGATTCGATCCACTCCGAACGCTGCGACATCGACTTGGTCCTCGGCTTTCCGGCGTGCGGTTTTAGAACGTCATTCGATCTATACCGGACTTCCCGCTCCGGGCACCACGGCTGGGACCGGTGAATCTCAACACTCTTCAGCGGCGAATCCGGGTCCCGTACGGTCGGACCGGCCGTCCGGCCGGGTGGCCCGTCCGGCCGTACGGCCGGCGTCGACGGGAGGCGGGGATGGTCCAGGCGATCGGACTCGGGCTGGTCGTGTTCGTCGGCGCGGCGGCCCAGCGGGTCACCGGGCTCGGCTTCTCGCTCGTGGCCTCGCCGTACCTGGTGCTGCTGCTCGGCCCGTTCGACGGCGTCCTGGTGGTCAACACCTGCGCCGTCCTCACCGCCCTCATCGTGCTCACGCAGGTCTGGCGGGATGTCGACCCGCGCCGGGCCGCGTTGCTCATCGGGCCCGCGCTCCCGGCCGTGGTGGCCGGGGCCTGGATGGCGAGAACCCTGCCGGCGCCGCCGCTGGCGGTCGTCGTCGGCCTGCTCATCCTGTGCGCCCTGGTGGCCGTCGTGACGAGCGAGCGGGCGAGGGTGCTGCGCGGCACGCCGGGCGCGGTGGTCGCCGGGATCGGATCGGGGTTCCTCAACGCGACCGTCGGTGCGGGCGGACCGGCGGTCGCGCTGTACGCCGTGTCCTCCGGCTGGGCGCAGCACCGGTTCGCGGCGACCGCCCAGCTGGTCTTCGGGGTCCTGGGCGTCGCCTC
>NZ_JBHLZP010000789.1:0-2765 GCF_042429965.1 Actinoallomurus acaciae | reverse complement strand
ACCGCGTCCGGGTGCGCCCGCCACGGCGCCGTCGCGGTCGTCTCCTCGCCGGTCCACAGCCAGTGCGCGACGTCCTCGAACCGGTGCGTCGCGGCCAGCCGGACGGCGTCGCGTCCGCGGTAGTAGGGGCGGTCGTCGCCCAGGACGGTCAGCCGCGACTCGATGACCAGCTCGTGCCCGCCGCGCCGGGGACGGCCCCGCCGGGCGAGCTCCTCGATCTCGGCGGGGTCGAACAGGCTCCGCCGGCCGTCCGGCGTACGGGCGCGGCGCAGCATCCCGCGGCTCACGTAGGCGTACAGCGTGGCGGGCTCGACGCCGAGCCGGTCGGCGGCGCTCGCCGCGTCGATCCATCCGCCCGCCTCCGACACCCTGCCTCCATTGATTTTCCGTCAATGTTGATGCGCATTCTCCGCTCCGGGAGATGGGTGCCGCAACTCCGCGGTCCGGTGGGACGGTGATGTCGGAAACCCGCGAGCGGTGGGCGTGCCCGTGTTGGTAGGAATGAGAGATGGACGTCGCGATCGGAACCCTCGACACCCCACTGGGCACGCTGGCGTACGCCTGCACCCCGCTCGGGCTGTCCGGCCTTTCCTTCCGCGACACGCCACGCGAACGGGCCCGGCTGCGCGGCGGCCTGCCGCTCGTGGCGGCCCCCGAGCGCACCGAGACCGTGGGCCGCCGGCTGGCCGCCTACTTCGCCGGCCGGGAGGCGGACTTCGACCTGCCCATCGACTGGCGCAACACGTCGGGTGCGCAACGCGAGGTGCTGGAGAAGCTCTACGCCGGCGTGCCGTACGGACGCACCGTGACCTACGGAGAGCTGTCCGGCCTCAGCGGCACCGGTGTCCCGGCGCGGGCGATCGGCACGATCATGGGCTCCAACCCGATCCCGATCGTGGTCCCCTGCCACCGCGTGGTCGCCTCGGACGGCCTCGGCGGCTACAGCGGGAGCACCGGCGTCGAGGTGAAACGCTGGCTCCTCACCCTTGAGGGCGCCATTCCCGCGACCCTCGACTGGGACCCCGCGACCGGGCCCTGACCCCGCCCGGCGTCACGTCCGCAGCGCGTCGTACGACACGCCGGTGCGCTCCTCGGAGAGCTCCCACAGACGGCGGCCCAGCCGCGGGTCGGCGGCGCGCGGCAGGGCCGGGACGCGATGTGGCGCGCCGCGGCTCTGCCCCGGCCCGCGCGGCCCGTAGCACTGGCCGCCCTCGACCTCCGGGGCGGTCGCCGCGTACAGCGAGGGCCACGCCCCGGCGGCGTCGGACTGGCCGAGCAGGTCGCTCACCAGCCCGAACAGCACGGCCTGTGCCCGGTGACCGCCCATCAGCGGGCCGACCCGCTGAAGGTTGGTCGAGGCGTATCCCGGGTGGGAGGCGACGGCGGCGAAGGGCGCCCGGCGGTCGAGTTCCTTGGTGAAGACGAGGTTGGCCAGCTTCGACCGGAAGTACACGGGCCACCGGTGGTAGCCGCGCTCGCCGTCGTCGTCGAAGTCGGCGCGGCCCAGCCAGTGCAGCAGGCTCGTGACGGTGACGACGCGGGCGCCGGGGCGTTCGAGCAGGGCGGGCAGGAGCAGGCCGGTGAGCGCGAAGTGCCCCAGGTGGTTGGTGCCGAACTGCATCTCGAAGCCGTCCGCCGTCAGCCGGTGCGGCAGCGCCATCACGCCGGCGTTGTTGACGAGGACGTCGAGCGGCTCGGGATGCGACTCGGCGAAGGCGCGCACCGACGCCAGGTCGGCCAGGTCGAGCGAGCCGAGGACGACGTCGGCGTCCGGCACGGCCGCGCGGATGGCCGCGACGGCCCGCTCTCCGCGTTCGGCGCTGCGGCAGCCGAGGACGACGGTGGCACCGTGGCGGGCGAGCTCAAGGGCGGTCCGCAGGCCGAGCCCGCTGTTGGCCCCCGTGACGATCGCCCGCTTTCCGGCGAGATCAGGTATGTCGTCCGTCGTCCACCTGGACATCGCTCGCCGCCTTTCCGTCGTGGTCATGGTAGAGATTCGACCGAACGGATACCGCATGGTCGGCGAGTTCCCCGGGTTCCGGCCGGGCCTGCCGAATAATGAGATCATGGCGTCGCAGGTCATCATCCCGCACCGGCCCGGTCCGCTCGTCGACGTCCCGGAGGTTGACGGCCCGGCCGCCGGTGAGCCGGCATCCCGTCTCATCGGGGCGCCGGAGGCCGTGCTGGCGGTCGGCGGCGGCGTCCTGCTCGTCACGGTGCTTCTCACGGGCCTGCCCGGCTGGCTGACCGTGATCGCGGTCGCCTGCCTCGCCCTCGGGCTGGCGCTGCCCGCCCACGCCGCGCTGCTGACGGCGATGCGCCGCCGCTCCGAACGCCGGCGCCATGAGACCCTCGGCGACGGCACCGTGCTCGACGTCTCGGACTCCTCGGTACGCCGCCTCGTCGCGGCGTACGGGCGGCTCGAGCGTACGGCCGGCGCCGGCGACGGACGAGACGCCGCGCATCTGGCACTCGCCGAGGTCGCGGGCATGCTGGCGGGCCGGCCGCCCCGTGGCGCGGAGCGGGAGTACGTGATCGCCCGCGCCGAGGCGGTGTCGGCGCTCGCCGACCGCCTCGCCGAGGGGCCGATCATGCCGGTCGAACTCGCCGGGGCCGACTCGCTGGCCCGCATCAAGGCCCTGCTCGCCGAGAACTAGCGCCGCGTCAAGCAACGTTCGCCCTGTTGATTATGTCGCGTAGGTGTTTGTCGGCGGCGTGTTTGTTCCGCCAGATGATGTAGCGGCGGATCATGCTGCCCTGTTCCT
>NZ_JBHLZP010000788.1:0-2769 GCF_042429965.1 Actinoallomurus acaciae | reverse complement strand
GGCCACCGACGCGTCCGGCGCCCTGCCGCCGCTTCCCCAGCGTACGTCCACGACGCCGCGAGAGCCCGAGCCCGCGGAGCCGGCCGCACCGGAGCCCCCGTCGGCCTCGCAGACCACCCCCGGCGGCCTGCCGGTCCGCGTACCCCAGGCCAGCATCTCCCCCGCGCTGCGCACGGACGGCCAGGCCTTGTCGTCCGCCTCGGCCACGGCCCCGGATGACGACGTTCCGACGCCGGAGGAGATCCGCAAATCGTTCGGCGGACTCCAGGCGGGCACCCGCCGAGGCCGAACCGACGCGGCGGCGCGATCGCTGACCGACGCGACCGACCACACTTCCACACCCGCTGAAGACGCCCAAGAGGACAACCAGTGACGCAAAAGACAGACCCCTCCGCCGATCTGGCCTGGTTGCTCGACGACCTGATCAAACGCGTACCGGAGGCACAGCACGCGATCGTGCTGTCCGCGGACGGCCTGCTGATGGCGGCCTCACGGGAGTTCGAACACGAGGACGCCGAGCATCTGGCGGCGGTCGCGGCCGGCATCCAGTCGCTCGCCAAGGGGGTGGGCGAGCGCTTCAACGGCGGCCCCATCCGGCAGACCGTCGTCGAGATGCGGTCGGCGTACCTTCTGGTCACCGTCGCCGGGCAGGGCGCCTGCCTGGCGGTACTCAGCACCGAGGAGGCCGACATCGGGCTCATCGCCTACGAGATGGCCATGCTCGTCACCGGGCTCGGCCACCATCTGACCGCCGCGTCCCGTAGTTCCGAGCAGGCCTCGTGACCTCGCCCGGCGAACCACCCGGTGAAGAGTTCCCGGGCCCGGAGGCCGGCGAAGAGTCCCTGGCCGGCCGATCGGCCGAGCAGCCCGCCGACGAGGCCGACGAAGAGGAACGCTGGCTGGATGACCAGGCCGGGCCGCTGGTCCGGCCGTACGTGATGACCAGCGGACGGATGCAACCCGTACGCGGCAAGTTCGACCTGGTCACGCTGGTCGAGGCCACGGGCCTGCCGGCGTCACCGGAGCTCGGCCTGGGACCGGAGCACCAGGCCGTGGTACGCCTCTGTGAGCAGGTGATGTCGGTCGCCGAGATCGCGGGCCACCTCAAGCTCCCGACCATTACCGTCCGGGTGCTGCTCGGCGACCTCCTCGACAAGGGGCTGGTCAACGTGCAGGACCCCCAGACCGACACCGACTTGATGACCGACGAGCAGATGTACAGGGCAGTGATCGATGGACTCCATGCGCTTTGATCGACAGGGCCGGAGACTGCCCAAGGCGATCAAGATTCTCATCGCCGGCGGATTCGGCGCCGGAAAGACCACGCTGGTCGGGGCCGTCTCGGAGACGAAACCGCTCCGCACCGAGGAGATCCTCACCGACAAGGGCGTACGCGTCGACGACATCGCGGGCGTGGAGGGCAAGACCACCACCACCGTCGCGATGGACTTCGGCCGCATCACCATCAAGGACCAGTTCATGCTGTACCTGTTCGGCACGCCCGGGCAGGAGCGGTTCTGGTTCATGTGGGACGAGGTGGCGATCGGCTCGCTCGGCGCGGTCGTGCTCGCCGACACCCGGCGGCTCGCGGACTGCTTCCCCGCGGTCGACTACTTCGAGCGGCGCAACATTCCGTTCATCGTCGCGGTGAACTGCTTCGAGGGGGCGAGGCAGTACGAGCTGGACGAGGTCCAGGCCGCGCTGAACCTCGGCTCGGGCGTGCCGGTGATGCTCTGTGACGCGCGGATGCGGGATTCGGGCAAGGAGGTGCTGATCGCGCTGGTCCAGCACGCGATGGAGAGTCGCAAGGTCGGCGTCTCCGCCTGAGGTGCCCCTGTGGAGCCCCGTGCCCGGCCGCGTGCCCGGCGCGGGGCTCCCGACGTTCTCGGTCAGAGACGCCCCTCACTTGCGCTGGCGCTTCTCCCGGATCTTCATGCTGATCTCGATGGGCGTGCCCTCGAAGCCGAAGTCCTCGCGCAGCCGGCGTTCGACGAACCGGCGGTAGCCCGCCTCCAGGAAGCCCGTGGTGAACAGCACGAACCGCGGCGGCTGCACGCCCGCCTGCGTGGCGAACATGACGCGCGGCTGCTTCCCACCGCGAATGGGATGCGGCTTGGCCGCCACCAGGTCGGTCATGAAGGAGTTGAGCCGCGCGGTCGGCACGCGCTCGCCCCAGCCCTCCAGCGCCGTCTCGATGGCGGGCACGAGCTTCTCGACGTGCCGTCCCGTACGCGCCGAGATGTTGACCCGCGGCGCCCAGCGCGCGTGGTGGAGCTGCCGGTCGATCTCGCGGTCGAGGAAGTGACGGCGCTCCTCGTCCACCAGGTCCCACTTGTTGAACGCCAGGACCAGCGAGCGGCCCGACTCGATCACCATGGTGATGATCCGCAGATCCTGCTCGGCGAGCGGCTCGCTCGCGTCGATGAGCACGACCGCGACCTCGGACCGGTCGAGCGCCGACTGGGTGCGCAGCGTGGCGTAGAAGTCGGCGCCCTGCGACTCGCGGGCCCGCCGGCGGATGCCGGCGGTGTCGACGAACCTCCAGGTGCGGCCGCCCAGCTCGATCATCTCGTCGACCGGGTCCCGCGTCGTGCCGGCGACGGAGTCGACGACGACGCGGTTCTCGCCGGCGAGCTGGTTGAGCAGGCTGGACTTGCCGACGTTGGGCCGGCCGAGCAGCGCGACGCGTTGCGGGCCGCCCGCGACGCCGAACGTCTCCGGCGGCGCCTCGTCGGGCAGCGCGCCGAGCACGGCGTCGAGCAGCTCGTA
>NZ_JBHLZP010000787.1:0-2771 GCF_042429965.1 Actinoallomurus acaciae | reverse complement strand
GAGCTGCCGGCGGAGGAGTACCGGGTGATCGCGCTGTTCCCGCCCGAGCCGGGCCCGGGAGGGGTGGGCCTGGCCGACTGCCTGCGCGGCGGGCTCGGCGTGCTGCCTCCCGAGGGCGACTGGCGTGCCGCGCTCGTCGCCGCCGACTGGATCATCGACGACGGCGCCGTCGGCCCGTACGGCGTGGTCACCGGGGCGTCCGTACTGCTGAGCGGCGTCCACGAGGCCGACATCGCGCCGGACTCCGCTCTCGCCGAGCTCGCCCGGGTGGCGCCGCGGCTGTCGCCGTACCGGCCCATCGAGTCACAGCTCCACGAGGCCGCGGCGCGGCACCGGCCGGACCTGCACCGGCCGGTGCTGGAGCGCATCACCTCCGAGCCCGGCCGGTTCAACCGCAACATGCGGTCGCTGCTGTACCGCCACCTCGGGCTCCGGCAGCCCCTCAGCATCCCCACGACGGATCCGGTCGCTCCGCCGTTCCGCCTCGACTAGCCACGGGAGAAACGATCGTGGAAGCGTGCCTCATCGCGGCTCACCTGCTGCGCGTCGAAGACTCACTGGCCCTCGACCACCTGCCGCCGGACCGGCACGGCGCGTACCGGACGGTCCGGTCCGACGCCGAGATGCCGGGCATGCTGGTCATCCCGTCAGGGCGGGGACTGTCCGAGCCCCATCTCGTGGTCATGACCGACCCGGACCGGCATCGGCTGCCGCGGCCGGCCGGGTGGATCACGACCGACATTCATCTCGTCGTCTGCGCGCGGAGCCGCCGCGGCCGTGAGACCCCGGCCGTACCCGGTGTGTTCGTACGGCGGGGGCTGCGCGACCTCATCGCTCGCCGGCGCGGCGACGTCGTCGTCGGCCACCGTACGGGCGGCTGCGACCTGCGGTTGCGCGACGGACGGCTGCTGGCGGTGGCGGGACCGCGGATCGCGCCGGCGTCGGTCGGCGTCGCGTCCTGCTACGCCATGTACGGATCGGCCGTGCACTGCTGGCAGGCGGCGGGGATCTCGATGACCGCCCTGGACGAGGCGGTCGTGGCCGTGGGCCGGTACGTCGCCGCGACCGCGGGACGACCGGCGCACTTCCTGGTGACCGGGCGCGCGGAGATGAAGCTCCGCCGGCCAAAACCGATGACAGCGGCGTTCCGCGCCGCATAGGGGGAGGATCAGGTTGTCGAACGACGAATGGGTCCCAGGGCCCTTCGGACTGGACGCGGCCAAGGGGACGACCGTGCCGGGTCAGCGGACGGTGCTCGCCGTCGTCCATCACCTCACCGCCGGCACGCGGCTGGCCGAGGTGCTGCCGCTGCTGGAGAGCGATCGCCGGATTCAGGTCGTCTACACGGCCGCGCCGTCGTCGCACTTCACCGGCGGGCTCGCGGACTACCTTCACCGCCTGGGCGGTCTGACGGTGCCGTGGAGCCAGGCGATCCGGACGCGCTTCGACCTGGCGATCGCGGCGTCGAACGGACGGCTGGAGAGCCTGCACGCGCCCGTCCTGACGCTGCCGCACGGGTCCGGGCCCGGCAAGCTCTACCCGCGCATCCAGGGAGCCGGGCCGCCCGTGCCGCGCCCGGTCACCGGCGTGCTCCGCGACCGCCTGGTGGTCGGCGGACGGGTCGTCCCGTCGGCGTACGTGCTGCCGCACGAGCGGCACCTGCGCCTGGTCGAGCGCGACTGTCCCGAGGCGCTACCCGTGGCGGTCGTCGGCGGCGACCCGTGCTTCGACCGGCTCGTCGAGAGCCGGTGGCGCCGCGCGGCCTACCGGCGCGCCTTCGGCGTCGGGCGCGGACGGCGGCTCGTCCTGGTCACCTCGACCTGGGGAACGCACTCGCTGTTCGGGCGGCACCCGGACGTGCTGTTCCGCGTCGCCGCCCGGCTCCCGCGCGAGGAGTACGCGGTCGTGGCGGCGCTCCACCCGGGCATCTGGACCATGTCGGGGCGGCGGCAGGTGACGCGCTGGCACACCGACTGCCTGCGCCACGGCGTACGGCTGCTGCCGCCGGAGGAGGGCTGGCGTGCCGCGCTGATCGCGGCCGACCACGTGATCGGAGACCACGGCTCGGTCACCTACTACGGGGCCGCGCTGGGCGTGCCCGTCGCCCTCGGGGAGTTCGCCGAAGAGGACGTCGCGCCGGGCTCGCACATCGCCCGCCTCGGTGCGGTCGCGCCGAGGATCGACTGGGACGCGCCGCTGTCCCCGCAGCTTCACGCCTCCACCGGGTGCTTCGGCGAGGACGTCCACGCCGCGCTCCGCGCGGAGCTCACCTCCGTGCCGGGACGCGCCGCGGAGATCCTGCGGCGGGAGATGTACCGGCTGATGCGGCTGGCCGAGCCGGACCACCCGGCCCGGCTGGAACCGGTGCCGCTGCCGGACTGCGCGTCTCACGACGGGCTGCGGGCCGCCTGATGGACACGAGCGCGTGGCGCGTCCGGGTGTACCCGGCACCGGACGACGCGGACCCGTACCCCTTACCCGACCCCGACCGGCGGCGCGTCGTCGTCACGGGACCGGCGACGCCGCCGATCGCGACGGTGGTCCACCGCGTGGCGATCGACGTGCGTCATCCCGGCGGGCCCGGGTTCGCCGACGAGCACCTGCTCGCGGACGCCGGCGTCCCGGGGCCCTGGCCGCCGATCGCGGATGTGGTCGTCGCCGACGGGCCGCTCGGACGGGTGGCGGCCCTGCGCGCCCGGTGCCCGGGGTGTCTCGTGGCGGCGTTCGGCCGACCGGACGGCGAGTATCTGCTGGAGGTCGCCGCCGACTGG
>NZ_JBHLZP010000786.1:0-2776 GCF_042429965.1 Actinoallomurus acaciae | reverse complement strand
GTCGCGGTGCCTGGTCGCGGTGCCTGGTCGCGGTGCCTGGTCGCGGTGCCTGGTCGCGGTGCCTGGTCGCGGTGCCCGGTCCCAGAGCCCTCCCGCAGAGCCCTCCCGCAGAGCCCTCCCGCAGAGCCCTCCCGCCCGGGGGGCCACCCTAATCTCATGGTCTCGTGCTGTGGGTGACGGGGGCAAGAACGTTCAGCGGGGTTGTGGATAACCAAGTCCGTAAGCGGGGAGCCGCGCGGGGGAGGGAACCCGCGCGGCCGGGGGGACCCCGCGCGAGGGAGGAGAGCTCGCGCGGGGGTCTGGGTCAGCTCGGCGACGGGCGCGGGGAGAACGTCGGGAGCAGCGGCTTGCACGTCTTGACGGCCTTGGCGACCTTCGGGTCCGTCGTGTTGAGGCCGCCGAGGAAGCCCGCGCCCGGCGAACGGCGGGCTCCCGGGGTGCGCTCGGCGCCAGGGGTGCGCTGGGCGCCCGGTGTCGGGGTCGGCAGCTTCACTCCGTGGTCGGACAGGCAACTGCGGTACGCCTGCAGCTCCTGCATGCCCTGCCCGCCGAAGCGGCCGCCCTGCGGGGCCAGCGACCGGCAGGCCTGAACCGCCTGCTGGTTCCCGCCGCCGAAGAAGCCGCGACCGCCTCCGGACGGGCGGCCGGAGGGGCGTGCGGTCGGGATGTTCACTCCGTGCTGTTTCAGGCAGGCGGCGTACGCGGCGAAGCCGCTCGAGGACGCCGATCCGGAAGGCGAGGCCGCCGCCTTGTCGCCCGAGGACGACCCGCAGGCCGCGGTGAGGAGCAGTGCGGCGCCCGACGCCAGCAACAGTCCGCCCTGGAGGATTCGCATGATGCCGGATGGTGGCTCACGATCCTGGAGCCTGCCTCCGGCGAACCTGAAAGGTTCCGCAATGCCGGGGTGACGGACGCTCAGAACATACGGACGTTCAGAACGTGCGGATGCTCAGAACGTACGCATGCTCAGAACGTGATGTCGCCGTGAACGTCGCGCGCCTGCAGGACGTTGCCGCTCACCTCGCCGCTCACCGAGTTGGTCACGTCGCCGTTCGCGGCGATGGTCTGCTCGGCGGCGACCACCCAGTGACGCAACTGGGCGGCGGCCTGCGGGTCGCGGCTGGTGTCGTCCACGAGCGCCTGAGCGAGGGCGCGGATCGCGTCGGGGTCACCCGGCCGTTCGCCCAGGCGCTTCACCGCCTCGACGGAGGTGGCGTTGCGGCCGAAGAGGCGCCGGACGACCGAGGCCAGCGACTGCCACAACTGCTCGCCGGCCTTTTCCGTGGTGCCGTTGAAGATCTTCGACAGGAGGGAGACCAGCGCCGAGACCGAAATCAGATCCACTATCCACACTCCGCCCGTGATGACTCCTCTGCATAGATTAGTTCGCCTGGCCGGTCCGCACCCGGAAATCGCAGTGGGCAATTGCGGACGCGGTCGCGCCGAACCGCCGTCCGGGGCCCACTACGGTGGGACCGTGGGCCGCCGCGGCGAGGGCCCGAGCACGTCACCCGCGCAGATACCCGGTCAGATCCCGGAGAGCCGATGAACCGGTTGAAGGACGCCACCAGCCCGTACCTGCTGCAGCACGCCGACAACCCCGTGCACTGGTTCCCCTGGGGTGATGACGCCTTCGAGGAGGCCCGGCGCAGAGACGTCCCGATCCTGCTCTCGGTCGGCTACAGCGCCTGTCACTGGTGCCACGTCATGGCCCACGAGTCGTTCGAGGACGCCGCGACGGCGCGCCTGATGAACGACCTGTTCGTCAGCGTCAAGGTGGACCGCGAGGAGCGTCCCGACGTCGACGCCGTCTACATGGAGGCCACCCAGGCGATGACGGGCCAGGGAGGCTGGCCGATGACCGTGTTCATGACGCCGTCGGGCGAGCCGTTCTACTGCGGCACCTACTTCCCCCGCCCGCACTTCCAGCAGCTCCTCCAGGCGGTCTCCCAGACGTGGCGCGACCGTCGCGACGAGGTCCTCGCGCAGGGGCAGAAGATCGTCGGCGCGCTGACCGGCACGATCGGCCTCGGCGGCGGCGCCGTCCCGTCGGAGGAGGTGCCGGCCGTCGCCGTGCGCGGGCTCACCGAGGGGTACGACCGGACGTACGGAGGGTTCGGCACGGCGCCGAAGTTCCCGCCGTCGATGGTGCTGGAGTTCCTGCTGCGCCACGCCGCGCGGGGCGGCGAGGGGCTGGAGATGGCAGACGCCACGCTCGTGGCGATGGCGCGCGGCGGCATGTACGACCAGCTCGGCGGCGGCTTCGCCCGCTACTCCGTGGACGCCGCCTGGGTCGTGCCGCACTTCGAGAAGATGCTGTACGACAACGCCCTGCTCGCCCGCGTCTACGCGCACTGGTGGCGGCTCACCGGCGCCGAAGAGGGCCGGCGGATCGCCCTGGAGACCTGCGACTGGATGCTCGGCGACCTGCGGACCGCGCAGGGCGGGCTCGCCAGCGCCCTCGACGCCGACAGCGAGACGCCGGAGGGCCGGCACGAAGAAGGCGCCTACTACGTCTGGACGCCCGGGCAGCTCACCGAGGTCCTCGGCGCCGACGACGGCGCGTACGCCGTGGAGCTGTTCGAGGTCACCGGCACCTTCGAGCACGGCACCTCGGTCCTGCAGCTCCCGCGCCCGCCGCAGGACCGTGAGCGGTACGCCCGGGTGCGCGCGGCGCTGCTCGCGGCCCGTGCGCGACGCGTCCCGCCGGGGCGGGACGACAAGGTCGTGGCCGCCTGGAACGGCCTGGCGATCGCGGCGCTCGCCGAGTGCGGGG
>NZ_JBHLZP010000785.1:0-2791 GCF_042429965.1 Actinoallomurus acaciae | reverse complement strand
CGCCGCGGTCTGGCTGATCGGCTTCCCGGTGCTGACCCAGGTGCTCGCCGACCGGACCGTCCCCTGGTGGGCGAACGTCGCCGGCCCGCCGCTAGGGCTCGTCCTGCTGGCGGCCGTGCCCGCCGCCATCCGCGGGGCGAGCGGGCTGAACCGCCGGCTGGCCCGGCTCCTGCTCGGCCCGACGTCCGGGCAACGGCGGATGCGCGCGCTCGAACGGTCACGGCACGTACTGGCCGCCGAGAACACCGAGGCTCTGCGTTCGATCGAACGCGATCTCCACGACGGAACGCAGGCGGAACTGGTCGCCATCGCCATGACCCTCTCGTTGGCCGACGACGCGCTCGGCGAGCGCCCGGATCCGGTACCGGACCGGCTGTCCGTCCTTCTCGCCCGGGCGCGGACCCAGACCGACGACGCCATCGCGGGGCTGCGGCGGATCACCCGTGGCATCAATCCGGTGCCGCTCGACGAGGGTCTCGGCGCCGCCCTGCGCTCGCTGGCCGCGGGCAGCCCGGTTCCGGTCGACCTGCGTTTGGACCTGCGTGAACGCCCGGACCCGGCGATCGAGCGCGTGGTGTACTTCTGCGCGGCCGAGCTCGTGACCAATGTCGCCAGGCACAGCGGGGCGAATGCCGCCACCGCGGCGGTCGTCGCCGCTCACGGCCGGGTCCGGCTGACGGTGACCGACGACGGACGGGGCGGCGCGTTCCCGGGCGGGGGGAGCGGGCTGACCGGCCTGGGCCGACGGGCCGAGGCCGTGGGCGGGACGGTGCGGATCACCAGCCCCGAGGGCGGCCCCACGACCGTCGTCGCGGACCTGCCGAGCACGGTGTGAGCCCGATCCGGCCGTCATTTCGTCACCGGAACGACGACGGACCCGCGTGGATCACGCACTGCCTCCGTTCTCGGTCAGGTAGGTGAGCACCGCCTTGACCCGGCGGTTGTCGGTCTCGCTGGGAGGCAGGCCGAATTTCATGAAGATGGCGGCCGCGTGCTTCTCCACCGCCCGCTCCGTGACGACCAGGCGACGGGCGATGGACCGGTTCGAGTGTCCCTGCGCCATGAGGTCGAGCACCTCCCGCTCCCTCGGGGTGAGCGAGTCGATCCGGCTCCGCCGGGCACCGCCGCGCAGCAGCCCGGTGACGATCTCCGGATCGAGCACCGTGCCGCCCGTGGCCACCCGGTGCAGGGCGTCGACCAACTCGGCGGTACGGGCCACCCGCTCCTTGAGCAGGTAGCCCACTCCGGCGGCACCGGCCGACAGCAGCCGCTCCGCCAGAATCGCCTCGACGTGCTGGGAGAAGACGAGGATGCCGACCTCCGGCCAACGGTCCCGGAGCTCAAGGGCTGCACGGATGCCCTCGTCGGTGTGCGAGGGCGGCATCCGGATGTCCACGACGGCGACGTCGGGGACGTGCTCGGCGACCGCCGCGAGCAGGTCCTCCGCGGTGCCGACCGCCGCGACGACCGCGCATCCCCGCGCCGACAGCAGCTCCACCATGCCATCACGCAGGACCACCGAGTCCTCGGCCAGGACCACCCGCGGCGAACGTTCCCTCATGCCCGTCATCATGCCGCCGTCCGAGCGTCGCCGATGCCGACGGCTAGCGGCCAAGGCTCGTTGTTGACAGAAATGGCTAATCGGATTAGCTTTTAGCTAACGGAATTAGCCAGAGCCTGGGAGATGTCATGACCGAGTACCTCGCCGTCGACGGCGGCACGATCGCATACGAGGTGGCGGGGTCCGGCCCGCTGATCGTTCTCGCGCACGGCATGGGCGACAGCCGCGCCGCGTACCGTGCTGTGATCCCGTCACTGGTGGCGGCGGGCCATCGGGTCGCCGCGGTCGATCTGCGCGGCTGCGGCGAGTCCAGCGTCGGCTGGCCGGCCTGGAGCCGGACCGCCATCGCCGGCGACCTGCTCGCCCTGATCCGCCACCTGGGCGGCCCGGCCGTGCTCGTCGGCCACTCGATCTCCGGCGGCGCCGCCACCATCGCTGCGGCGCAGGAGCCCTCGCTGATCAGTGCGGTCGTCGAACTGGCGCCGTTCACCCGCAGGCAGTCGATCCGCCTCGGCGACCTGCGGGTGAAGCGCTTCCGCCGGGGCATGCTGCGGCTGTTCGGCGCGGGCGTGTTCGGCAGCGTGCCGCTCTGGCGCTCCTACCTCGACGTGGCCTACCCCGGCGTCAAGCGGGCCGACTGGGCCGAGCGGCTCGACCGCATCGACTCTCTGCTGCGTGAGCCGGGCCGGATGAAGGCCATGCGGGGCATGGGCCGCAGCGCCCCGGCCGACGCCGGCGAGCAGCTCGGCAACGTCCGCTGCCCGGTCCTGGTCGTGATGGGCACGCTCGACCCCGACTGGGCCGACCCGCACGCCGAAGGCTCGGCGATCGTCGATGCCCTGCCGTCCGGCCTCGGCCGCCTTGAGACGATCGAGGGTGCCGGGCACTACCCGCACGACCAGTTCCCCGACCAGGTGGCCTCCCTCATGCTCGCCTTCCTGCAATCGGACGCCGCTCGTGCCTAGGGCCGGCCTGGACGCGGCGGCCGTGGTCGCCGCCGGTGCCGCCCTCGCCGACGAGGTCGGCCTCGCCGGCCTGACGATGGGGTTGCTGGCCGAACGGGTGGGCGTGCGCACCCCGTCCCTGTACAAGCACGTGGGCGGCCAGGAGGACCTCAACCGGCGCATCGCGGTCCTGGCTCTGGGCGAGGCCGCCGACGCCGTCGGTGACGCGGTCCAGGGGTAAGACGGCCGCGAGGCCCTGGCCGCCGCCGATGCCGCCTTCCGCGCC
>NZ_JBHLZP010000784.1:0-2802 GCF_042429965.1 Actinoallomurus acaciae | reverse complement strand
GGCGTCGGGCGGCAGCCGGCCGAAGGCCTCCACCGCCTCCCACAGCGACAGGCCCGGCAGGTAGGCCGTGGAGGCGTCGGGCGGCAGCCGGCCGAAGGCCTCCACCGCCTCCCACAGCGACAGGCCCGGCAGGTAGGCCGTGGCCAGCCACGGCGCCGCGCCGTCCGGGTCCGCGTCCAGCACCGGCGCGGTGAACGTTCCGGTCACCCTGCGAGCGGCCTCGATCTCGCGCCGGAACCGGCCGCGGTACGTCGGATCGCCGACGGAGACCTTCCGGATGACCTTGACCGCGACCTTCCGGCCGCTCGGCGCGCGCCCCAGGTACACGACGCCCATCCCGCCCGTGCCCAGCCTGGCGAGGATCCGGTACGGGCCCACCTGGGCCGGATCGTCCGGCTGAAGTGGCTCCACCGCGCTCCCCTCTGGAGTCGGTCCCCGGCCGTGCCCGGGGTAGGAAATCTACCGGCGCCGTAGGGCCGCGTGCGGGTCAGCCGTCGCCGGGAACGTCCAGCAGGACGAGATCCGGGGGGACGAGGGTGGTGCTCTCCAGCAGTTCGCGGATCAGGTTCTGGTTCAACGCGTTGCCGACGGGCTCGCCGACCTCCTCCCGGGTGAGTCCGGGCACGCCGCCGTTCGACAGCCGGGCACGGACCGCGGTGACCTTGTGCTCGACCTTCTTGGCCGTCCAGCCGACGTCCGGCTGGAGGCCGTCGAGATGTTCGGAGGCCTGCTGCCAGGTCAGCGGCTGGGGGTGCGCCTCGTGCAGCAGATAGCGCTGGGCGAGGGCGACGAGGATGAGCCGTTCGGCCGCCGAAAGCCGCCAGGTCCGCGGCGGCTGGGTGGGATCGGAGTGCCGGGACGCCGATCGCCGCTCGTCCGGCCCCGTCACGTACAGCTCGAGCAGATGCTCCCGGCCGCTCGAACCGCGGACGAACAACGGTGTGTACCCCTCGGCGAGCGGCATGGAGTCGTCCCCGGCGAACAGCAGCCGCGAGTCGGGGAACCGTACGGGCAGCCGCCCCGTGGTCCGCACCCACCACGTGCGGTCGCGGCAGGTCAGCAGCCCGTGGTGGCGGCTGATCCGCCGGTCGTTCTCGCCGATGCAAAGGTGAACCTTCGGGCGGTTGCGCCCGAACGTGATGGCGCGGCCCTCCTGCGGCTTGACCACGATGCCTCCGCCGATGGCGAGGGCGTAGATCATGCCCGGCGTCGACGGCGGCACGCCGAGGGCCAGGCTGGCGTGCCCCGCCGAGAGCCTCCGGCCGCCCGGAATCGGCTGTCCACCGCTCAAATCGACCTCCGCGTACGGGATGCGGGCAGGATCGCACGCGCGTCCGGGACCCCTCCCGGGCGAGATCGCTACGTTCGGCCGTCCCGGGCAGCGGGGGCGTCCAGGCCGATTCCGGCGTTCTTGGGGGCGCGGAACTTTCGCGCCCCCAAGAACGCCGGAGAACGAGGTGGCCGCCCCGTGGCCGTCGGCGGTCCACGCGGTGGCTCCTCGGTGGCTCCTCGGTGGCTCAGAATCCGATGGCTTCGCGGAGCAGCAGGACGGTGCCGCGGCCAGGGCGGTGTTCCGCGTTGAGGATGAGAAGGCGGTTGACGGCGCTGGGCCACCCGTGGACCGCCTGCGTTCGGGCGCTCTCCAGCGGGAGGCAGTGGTCCTCGACGCGTCGCAGCGCGGTCTCCAGGTCGGGTACCACCTTCTGCGCCCCGACGATCCAGATCGCGCGGTCGGCGCCGCCGGCGTAGCCGGGCAACTGGCTTCCGCTGCCCGAGGCGATCACGAGGGAGCCGGTCTCGGTGAGCGCGGCGACGCTGCCCACGATGACATCGGGGGAGGCGAGCAGCCGCCGGATGTCGTCGGCGGCGGTGACGCGGTCCATGGCCAGGGCGCGTGGCTTGATGGCCTGGTACCGCCCGCCGGCGTTGATGTCCTCATCGATGCCGGACAGGCGGAGGGTCTCGCTGGCCCCGGTGAACACGCTGGCGCCCTCCGGGATCAGGTCTTTGACGCGGGTACGCGCGGCGGCGGCGTCATCGAGGATCTCCACGGTGAAACCGTGTGCGGTCAGCGCGGCGGCCGCCCGCTCCAGGCGCTGCGCGGGCGCCGGGTCGGCGAACGGTGTTGCCGGCATTGAGGTGGTCATGATGTCCCTGAGCTTCCTGTTCGAAGGATGATGTGTCCGTCTCATGCAGTCCGACAACGCAGCCACCGGAAATGTGAGGTGACGCGTCGGCCTCACATTCCGGCGCGCTGTCCTGTCGAACCGGTGAGGGCAGATGCGACCAAGGGGGCCGTCGGCACCATGACCACCCGATCCGGGCCAGACGCCGGTGACTCAGGCGAGCCCGATACGGGGCCGGACGCGGTCATGAGCGAGCGGCGGCAGCTGATCAATCTCGCCTACCGGCTCCTGGGCTCCCTGGCCGAGGCCGAGGACGCCGTCCAGGAGACCTACGCCCGCTGGTACGCCATGTCCCCACAGCGGCAGGACGCCATCGAATCCCCCGGCGCCTGGCTGACGACCGTCGCCGGCCGCATCTGCCTCAACCTGCTCGGCTCCGCCCGGGTCCGGCGGGAGACCTACGTGGGCGAATGGATCCCCGAGCCGCTGCCCGACCGTACGGAGTGGAACACCGGGCGGCCGGGCGGCACCACCGCCGACCCGGCCGACCGGATCACCCTGGACGAGTCGGTCGACCTGGCCTTCCTGGTCGTGCTCGAATCGATGACCCCGGCCGAACGCGTCGCGTTCATCCTCCACGACGTCTTCCGCTACCCCTTCGCCGAAGTGGCCGAGA
>NZ_JBHLZP010000783.1:0-2821 GCF_042429965.1 Actinoallomurus acaciae | reverse complement strand
CGGCGCCGCCGGCGTCCGTGCCGACCGTCGCCGTGAGGAGCCCGGCGTCGTGCACGGCGGCGACTCCCTCGAAGGGGAAGGAGCCGTCGCGGTCGTGCTCGTCGGCGCGGTCGGCCAGCGCGGCGACGACGCCGGCCAGCCGCTCGGGTGCGTACCGCGGCGGTGCCGTGTCCGGTGGTGTGTCGGTGGGCATCGGACCGGATCAGACCAGCGCCGCGGCGTTCGCGCGGAGCAGCGGGACCAGGCGCCGGCCCCAGTCGACCACGTCCTCCAGCGGGTCGAAGCCGCGGATCAGGATGGTGTCGATGCCCACCCGCCGGTAGCCGTCGAGTGCGTCCGCGACCTGCTCCGCCGTGCCGACCAGCGCGGTCGAGTTGCCGCCCGGCCCGGTGAGCGCGGTGATGCCGTACCAGAGCCGTTCGTCGTGGCGTTCGCTCTCGGCCGCCTGCCGTTGCAGCCGGGCGGAGCCCACCGAGGTCGACATGCGGTACGGGTGGGCGTCTCCGGCCCGCTCGGCGGTGAGCGCCCGGATCCGTTCGGCCCGCTCCCACGCCGCGTCCTCGGTGTCGGCGATGATCGGCCGGATCGACAGGCTGAACCGCAGCGTACGGCCGTGCGCGGCGGCGGCCTCGCGCAGCGCGGCGATCCGTTCGGCGATCTGCCGCCTCGGCTCGCCCCACAGCATGTAGACGTCGGCGTGCTCGGTGCCGACCTCGACCGCGGCGGGTGAGGCGCCGCCGAAGTACAGCGGAATGCCCTCGGGAGTGGCCGGCTTGACCGTGCTGAACGCGCCCTCCACCCGGTAGAACTCGCCGCTGTGGTCGAACGGCCGGTCCGCGCTCCACACGCGCCGCAGCAGGCTCATGAACTCCGCGGTCCGCGCGTACCGCCGGTCGTGGTCGGCGAAGTCGCCGTCGCGTTTCTGGTCCGCCTCGTCGCCGCCGGTGATGTGGTGGATGGCGACCCGGCCGCCGCCGGTCAGCCGGTCGAGGGTGGCCAGCTTGCGGGCGACCAGAGTCGGAGCGACGAAGCCGGGCCGGTGCGCGATCAGCACTTTGAGCCTGGTCGTGGCGTTCAGCACGTGCGCGGCGACCGCGAATCCGTCCGGTCCGGTCGCGCCGTACCCGATGAGGACCCGGTCGAACCCGGCGGCCTCGTGCGCCCGGGCGAACCTCGTCAGATAGTCGGCGTCGATCGTGCCGTGGTGGTCGCCGTGCGTCTCGGACGCGTCCCGCGTCCCGACCATGCCGAGGAGTTCGAAGGTCATGTCCGCTCCCTTTCTAGGAGTGAGCGCCGGCCAGGGCGTGGTCGCCGGTCCGGTCGCGGACCAGGCGGATGAGGTTTCCGTAGTCGGTGGCGTCGGCGAGCGGGGTGAAGCCGCGGATGAGCAGGGTGCTCACGCCGAGGGAGACGTAGTTCAGGAGGGATTCGGCGACCTGTTCGTAGCTGCCGACGAGCGCGGTGGAGTTCCCGGCGGCGCCGGTCTCCTTGGCGATCGCGGTCCACAGCCGTTCGTCGTGCACCTCCGCCTGGTCGGCGAAGTCCAGGAGCCGCCGGCTGCCCTGCTGGGCGGACCCGTCGACGGTGAAGACCTTCTTCAGCTCGCCGGCCCGCTCCCTGGTGAGCCGGAGGATCTCGCGTGCGCGCCGCCAGGCCTCGGTCTCGGTCGCGGCCGGGATGGGCCGCAGACTGACGCTGAACCGGGGGTCGCGGCCGTGCGGTGCGGCCGCGGCGCGCACGTCGGCGATGCGTTCGGCGATGCCGGCCAGCGGCTCGCCCCAGAACGCGTACACGTCGGCGTGCCTGCCCCCGACCCGTACGGCGTCCGCGGAGGCACCGCCGAAGTAGACGGGGACCCGTCCGTCCGGCCGCACCGGTGTGAAGCCGCCGCGTACGCGGTAGAACTCCCCCTCGTAGTCGAACGGCCGCGTGGACTCCCACTCGAGCCGCAGGACGTCGAGGAACTCGTCGGTGCGCCGGTAGCGCGCCGGTTTGTCGGTGATGTCGCCGTCCCGGGCCTGGTCCGCGTCGTCGCCGCCGGTGATGACGTGCAGCGCGACCCGGCCGGGGTGGAAGGCGTCCAGGGTGGCGAACTTGCGCGCCGCCAGCGTCGGCGCCACGAAGCCGGGCCGGTGCGCCAGCAGGACGCCGAGCCGGTCGGTGCCGGTGAGCACCTGGTCGGCGATGACGAATCCGTCCGGGCTGGCCGAGGAATGGGCGACCAGCACCCGGTCGAACCCCGCGTCCTCGTGGGCCCTGGCGAGCGCCCGCAGGTACGCCGCGTCCACCACCGGGCCGTCGGGCACCGCCTCGATCTCGGTCTCGGTGTGCTTCTGGGTGGCGGCGATGCCGATGAACTCGATGCTCATGCCGTTGTTCCTCTCGTCTGCCCGGCCAGGCCGGACCAGGTGTCGGCGTGATGGCAGGCCACGGCCCGGCCACCCGCACGCTCTTCGCGCCGTGGTTCGACGGCGCACTCATCGGTGGCGAACGGGCACAGCGAGGCGTAGCGGCACCCGTCGCGATGCCGCCACGGCTCCCGGTCACGGGCCGGGCGCAGGCCGGCGGCGGGCCGGCCGAGCGGGCGTTCGCCGAGGCTCGGAGCGGAGGCGACCAGCAGGGCGGTGTAAGGGTGGCGGGGATCGCCGAACACCTCATCGACCGGGCCCTGCTCGACCAGCCGGCCGCCGAACAGGACCGCGACCCGGTCCACCACCCCGGCCAGCGAGGTCAGGTCATGGGAGATCATCACGATCGCGACGCCGAGCTCGCGGCGCAGCCGGTCGAGCAACAGCAGGACCCGGTTGCGGCTGGAGGCGTC
>NZ_JBHLZP010000782.1:0-2832 GCF_042429965.1 Actinoallomurus acaciae | reverse complement strand
CGATCTGAAGCAGGCCGGCGAAAAGATCAAGGACGTCTTCAAGGACTGAGCGACGTTTTCGGGTGCGCGGTCAGGCGCGTCGGAACGCGCACCCTTCCGGCTTGGCCGCGCCTGATTCGCGAGCCGACCGGGAAGGAATTCACGACGTTGTTCCGTGCCTCCGGCGGCGCCGGTCCGGCCGCCGTCCGATGGGCCGCACGGGCCGCCGTACCGGGCCCGCCGGGGGCTACCGCCACACGACCTCCCCTCCGACGCGTCGCGGCGGCCGGAGGGGCACTTCGTGCTCGACCGGGGACCGGTCAGCGCGACCGACGGGCACGGCGGGACGCTCACCGCCGCGATCGGACAGCGCCCCCGCCGACTCGCACGGTCGGCTCGTCTTCTTCTGGCACGCCACGCGGCTCCCCGGCCCGGACTCCGTGCGCGACTGCGCTACGTCCCCACCGGCATGTTCCGCGTCGCCCACGCGCTCTCGGGCACACCTCCGGTTCGTGGAACTCCCATGTGTGTCCCCGTGGCCTGGTTGGATGATCACGCGCAGGCGAAAGACGACTAAGCCGGGATCATTCGGGTAACAGCGCCCGGCGGGGAGGCGCTACATGGGCATTCGCGATAGTTTCCGGCGGTTCGGACGTCGACGGCGGCAGGTGCAACGGACCGCCAGTGAGGTCTTCGGCTGGCAGGAGCTGCGGCCCGGCCAGGACGAGGCCATGCAGCACCTGCTCCAAGGGCGCGACGTCCTCGTGGTCATGCCGACCGGCGGCGGGAAGTCCGCGACGTACCAGATCCCCGCTCAGCTGCTCGACGGTCCCACTATCGTGATCTCGCCGCTGATCGCCCTGCAACGCGACCAGATGCTGTCCCTCGCCGAGCGGAACGCCGGGGGCGCGGTCGTGGTCAACTCCGCCCAGCGCGCGGGTTCGAGCGAGAGCTCGCTGGAGCAGGTCCGCGCCGGTCAGGCCGAGTACGTCTTCCTCTCCCCCGAGCAACTGGCCAAGCCCGAGGTCGTGGACAAGCTCGTCGCGGCACGCCCCTCGCTGATCGCCATCGACGAGGCGCACTGCGTGTCGTCCTGGGGCCACGACTTCCGGCCCGACTACCTCCAGCTCGGCCGGGTGATCGACCGCCTGGGCCACCCGCCGGTGATCGCGCTGACCGCGACCGCCTCCCCGCCCGTACGCGAGGACATCGTCGAGGTGCTCGGCCTGCGGAACGTACGGCAGGTCATCCGGGGCTTCGACCGGCCCAACATCGGGCTGCGCGTCCGCCGGTTCACCGAGGAGTCCGCCAAGCGACGGGCCCTCGTGAAGGACGTCGCCGGGCGCGACGGACTCGGCCTCGTGTACGTCGCCACCCGCCGCGACGCCACGGCGTACGCGAAGGAGCTGACCGAGGCCGGCGTACGCGCCGAGGCGTACCACGCCGGGATGAAGGCCGCCGACCGCGAACGGGTGCACACCCTGTTCTCCGAGGACGAGGTCGACGTGGTGGTGGCCACCTCGGCGTTCGGCATGGGGATCGACAAGCCGAACGTGCGGTACGTCCTGCACAGCGCGCCGCCGGAGTCGCCGGACTCCTACTACCAGGAGATCGGCCGCGCCGGTCGCGACGGTGAGCCGGCCGAGGCGGTCCTGTACTACCGGTCCGAGGACCTCGGCCTGCGCCGGTTCTTCGCCGCCGGCAGGCCGGACGAGGAGATGTTGCTCCGGCTCGCCACGCTCCTCCACGAGCACGGCGGCACCGTGACGGCGCGCGCGGTCCGAGAGACGCTGAGCGTCGGCGCGTCCAAGCTGACCGGCCTGGTCAACCTGCTGGAGCACGCCGAGGCGGTCGAGATCAGCGACCGCGGCGAGCTGCGGTACGCCCCGAAGGGGCCCGCACCCGAGCAGGCGGCGGCCGACGCGATGGAGTTCGACGAGAGCCGCCGCAAGATGGACGACTCACGCATCGACATGATGCGGGGGTACGCCGAGACGACGGGGTGCCGCCGCCGGTACCTGCTGGAGTACTTCGGCGAGCCGTACGCCCAGCAGGTCTGCGACCGCTGCGACAACTGCGCGACCGGATCGGTCGAGACGGCTCGGGCCGACACGCCCTTCCCGATCCACTCGCAGGTCGTCCACGCGTCCTGGGGCGCCGGAACGGTCATGCGCGAGGAGCCCGACCGGATCACCGTGCTGTTCGAGGAGATCGGCTACAAGACGCTGTCCCTGGACGCCGTCCAGCGCGACTCTCTCCTCTCCCTCGCCCCGGCGAAGCGCTAGCACCTCGGCCAGCAGCGCGTCCCGCGTGCCCCACGGGCCGAGCACGGCCAGGAACAGCGAGCCGATCGTCGCCACGCCGAGCGCGAGCGCCGACCGCTGGGTCGTGGTCATCACGCCGGTGCCCACCCCCGCCCGTTCACGTGCGGCCGGTAATGCCACAACGTCAGGAACAGCAGGACACCGCCGGCGAACTGCAACAGGCACCCGAACGTCACCACCCGCCGCGCGCCGTACCGCGCGACCATCCAGGGACCGGTGAACGAGGCGAGGCGCAGTAGCGTCGGCGACACCGGCGGGGTACGGCCCACCCGGTCGGACCTCGCTTCGACGCGTTGGAAGGCCGGCGCGAGGAACGGACTCGTGGCGAGCAGCACCCAGGTCCAGAACACCAGCCTGTGGCTCGCCCCGCAGTCAGGCGCGCGGCTGGTCGGCTACGTGCCCGAGGACGACGAGACCCGTACCCGGCTGGAGAGACTGCGGCCGGTGGCCGGCGAGGACCACCCGCCCGCGGCGGCCGGGGACGGGCACCGGCGACCACGCCCCCGGCCGTCGCGCGCCCCGAAACGCG
>NZ_JBHLZP010000781.1:0-2859 GCF_042429965.1 Actinoallomurus acaciae | reverse complement strand
CATCGGCGACGCCGCGCACGCCGCCTCCCCGGCGACCGGGCAGGGCGCCTCCATGGCGATGGAGGACGCGGTCGTGCTGGCCAAGGCGCTGCGCGACGCACCGTCCACGGAGGCGGCCCTGGAGGCGTACGAGCGGCTGCGGCGGCCCCGCGTGGAGCTCAACACGGCCACCAGTGCCCGGCTGACGGCCGGCCGTGCACCCGCCGGGCGACCCGGCACCGGACCCGCGGGCGTCCCCGACGAAGAGGTCGTCCGCACGCTCGACTGGTCCGCCCCGCTCTGAAGGCGGAGCGGTATCGGCCGGGAATGTCGTATCCGGCGTTTACCATGCAATGCGTCCGTATCCCGTATTCGTTGTGGACGCGAGGACGACCTGATGACCAACCGGCGCTTCGCGCAGGCCTTGGAGTCGATGCGGAGCCCGGAGGCCCGGCTCCGCACGCACGGCTTCGACTTTCTGCGTGAGCACGCGGACGCGTACGTGGACGAGCTCATCGCCGAGTTCGCCCGAGAAGAGGATGACGAGCTGCGCTGCTGGCTCCTGGAGCTGATCTCCGAGGCGCGGTCGCCGCGAGCCCTGGGCGTGCTGGCCGGGGAGCTGGAGAGCGACGACGACTCGGTGCGGTTCTGGGCGATCCGCGGGCTGGAGATGCTCGACACCCCGGGGGCGCACGACGCGCTCGAGCAGGCGCGGGAGGGCGGCTGGATCACCTGAGCGTGGTGCACGGAGGCCGGGGACCCGGGGATGAGATCCCCGGCCTCCGTCTGGCGGGGCCGGTGGTGGATCAGCCGTGTGACAGGCAGGTGGTCCGCGAGGCGTGCGCCGGGTCCAGGGCGTTCTCGGTCTCGTGCAGCACGACCGGGTCGAAGGCCATCGCGACGTGCTCAGAGATGTCGGCGGCGCACAGGTCCTGCAACGTCACGTTGTGCACGTCGCCGCCGCTGAGGAACTGGCTGGAGTACGGCGTGACGACCTCGTCGTACCGGCTCGCGATCACGGTGTAGCTCACGCCCGGGACGGTGTCGCCGCCGGAGTTCAACCGGGTGAGCAGGTCCGATCCGACGAACTGGTCGGTGCAGGCGGGGCAGGCGGAGTTCAGGACGCCGGCCGCGCCCGGGAACTGCGTGGCCAGCGCCGCCAGACCGTCGAGCGTGGTGCCGTGGTTGGAGGGCGCCAGGCCGACGAGCGTGTGCACCTTGGCCGCGCCGCCGAGGAACTTGATGTAGTAGCGCGGCATCATGCCGCCCTGTGAGTGCCCGACGATGTCGGCCTGCGACGCGCCGGTGGCGGCGAGGACGCCGTCGACGAACGTGGACAGCTGTGCGGCGGAGTCGGCCACCGGCCCGATCGCCCGCAGCACCGGGACGCCGGCCTGCGCCCCGTACGTCAGGGCGAAGACGCAGTAGCCCCGCGCCGCGAGGGCGGGAGAGTCGGTGATCCAGTTCACGGTGCCGTCGGCGAACGTGCCGTGGACGAGGACGACCGGGCGCGGGTGGGCGGTGCTCGGGCGGCACGACCAGTCGTTCGCGCCGGGCACGCCGGGTGCGGCGAGGGCCTTGGCGGCGTCGATCGGGTCGGAGGCCTGGGCGGCGGGTGCGAGCAGCGTCGCACCCAGCAGGGCGGTGGCGGCGGTGAGTAGCGACCGTAGTGCGCGGCGGGGCAGCACGGATCCTCCCGGGGGCGAGGGGGAGCAGGGGACGGCACGCCAGGAGTGTGAATCAGGTCACACAGCGGTTACTGACCAGTAAATTAACTTAGTCACAGGAACTTGACCAGTCAGTAACAAGTAACGGTTGAGTAACGGCCGTTCTCCGTCGGCCCTTCACCGGCCCTCAGTCCGATGGGGGCACCGATGGACGATGATTCTGTGTGGCGAGCCCCGGTGGGAGGAGAGGCGATGGAGAACGTAGGCGCGACATTGGCGGAGGTGGCGGCCGCGAGCGAACGGCTGACGGCGACCGCGGCGAAGCTGGCCGACGACGACCTGCGCGCCCCGGCGCGGCTGCCAGGCTGGACCCGCGGGCACGTGCTCGCGCACCTCGCCCGCAACGCCGACTCGTGCTGGAACCTGCTCGAATGGGCCCGGACGGGCGCGATGATCCGGCAGTACCCGGACGACCACGTACGCGACGCCGGCATCGAGGTGAACTCCGGCCGTCCCGCGGCCGAGTTGCGCGCCGAACTGCGCGTCGCCGTCGAGCGGTTCGCCCTCCAGGCCACCACGTTGCCCGAGGCCGCGTGGCGGTCCACGGTCGCGGCCCGCTCCGGCTGGGCGCATCCGGCCTGGTACGTCCTGTACCGCCGCTGGCGCGAGGTCGAGGCGCACCACCTCGACCTGGACTTCGGCTACACCTACACCGACTGGTCGCCGGCGTACGTCCGGTGGGAGCTGACCGAGACGCTGGAGGCGATCCGGCTCGACGGAGGCCTGGCCGCCGGCCGCGTCCGCGCCACCGACCTCGACGTGGACGTACGCCTCGGCGCCGGCCCGGAGATCAGCGCGCCGGGCCATGAGCTGCTCGCCTGGCTCACCGCCCGCGGCGGCGCCTCCTCCGCGGAGTGGCCCGCTCCGCCGCCGTGGCCGGGGCCCGCCGCCCGCTGGCGCGAGTCATGAGGAGGCCGGGGTGACCGCGACGACTCCGGAGATCCGGCGATCGCTGTTCCTGCACGCGCCGATTCGCCGGCGGCCCCGCGTCGTGCTCGAAGGCCTGCTCGACCTGGTGGACGCCGGCACGCCGCCCGACGGCCCCGACGGGCCGATGGCGGTGCTGGAGCGCCGCCTCGCCGCGCTGCTGGGCAAGGAGGCCGCGCTGTTCTTCCCGAGCGGCACGATGGCCCAGCAGGTCGCGCTGCGGCGC
>NZ_JBHLZP010000780.1:0-2862 GCF_042429965.1 Actinoallomurus acaciae | reverse complement strand
GCGGCCGGGGTGGCCCGGGCGGCCGCGGGCGCGCCGAGGCACGCGGCGGCCACGAGGACCATGAGGGAGCGACGTGGGGGGCGACGCATCGATTCCTCCTCAGCGGTACAGCAGATAACGGGCCCGCTGGGCGCGGAACCGTGCCAGCTCCCCCTGCCAGGAGGCGACGATCTGGTCCGTCGTGGAGCCGCCGTCGACCCCCTTGCGTACGAGGTCGGAGCCGGTGAGCTTGTCGATCCAGTACGGCGCGGCGCTCTCGCGCCAGGCGAAGTCCTTCGGGTACAGCTTCTTCGCGGTCACGATCATCGCGATCGCGGTGCGGATCGAGTCGAACCTGCGGCGGTCGGTCACCGTGACCTGGACGCCCGCGCAGTTCTCGTTCACCCACTTGGAGAACGTGGGCACGAAGTACATCTCGCGGAACCGCACGCCGGGCAGGTTCAGCGCGTTGAGGGCGTCGGCGTAGTGCCAGTCGAGGAACGGCGCGCCGATGATCTCGAACGGACGGGTCGTGCCGCGGCCCTCGGTGATCGTCAGGGCCTCGAACAGGCCGAGGCCGGGGTAGACGATCGCCGTGTCGAGGGTCGGCATGTTGGGCGAGGGCATGACCCAGGGCAGGCCGGTCTCGTCGAAGAACACGCCGCGCCGCCAGCCGCGCATCTTGATGACCTGCGGCTTGACCTTTCCGCCGAGGAACTCCTTGTCGAACAGCAGCGCCAGTTCTCCGACGGTCATGCCGTGCTGCTGCGAGATCGCCTGCTTGCCGACGCCGGAGGTGTACTCCGGGTGCATGACCGGGCCGGTCGCCTCGGTGCCGCCGAGCGGGTTCGGCCGGTCGAGGACGACGAAGCGCTTGCCGGCGAGGGTGGCCGCCTGCATGCAGTCGTACATCGTCCAGATGTAGGTGTAGAAGCGCGCGCCGGCGTCCTGGATGTCGAAGACGACCGTGTCGATGCCGGCCTTGGTGAAGTCGTCCGCGATCGCCTGCACGCTCTTGGCGTACGCGTCGTAGACGGGGATGCCGGTCCGCGGGTCCTTGTAGGAGCCCTCGGAGCCGCCGGCCTGCGCGGAGCCGCGGAAGCCGTGCTCGGGGCCGAACACCGCCGCGAGGTCGACGGCGCCGGAGCCGTGCATGACGTCGACCTCGTGGGTCAGGTCGCGCACGACCGCGGTCGGGTTGGCCACCATGCCGACCTTCTGGCCCTTGAGCTGCGCGTAGCCGCCCGCATGCAGCACGTCGAAGCCGGTCTGCACGCCGCCGGCCCTCTTCGCCTCGGCGGGCGTGGCGGCCAGGGAGGCGAACGGCGCCGCGGCACCGGTGACGGCGATACCGCGCAGCACTCCTCGTCGTGTCGTCATGTCATCCCCCTTCAGGAGGCCGTCAGGTCGGTCACCACGGGCCGGTGGTCGGAGGCGAGCGTGTCGGGCACGTGGGCGTCGACGGTGCGGATGCCGGACCTCTTCGAGTAGGTCACGTAGTCGATCCGCGTGGTCGGCGTGTCGGCGGGCCAGGTCGGCGTGGTGCGCTGCCCGACGACCGTCATGGCGTCGGTCAGCCGCGTCCACAGCGGCGCCAGCTCGGCGTCGTCCGGCTGGGCGTTGAAGTCGCCGAGAAGCAGCTTGCGGCCGTGCCGGCGGTCCATGATCGCGTCCATGTCGGCCACCTGGGCCTGCCGTACGCCCGGGTCGGCGCGGTAGTCCAGGTGGGTGACGTATACCCAGAGTGGCACGCCGTGCGCGTTGATCAGCACCTCGGGGAATCCCGGGCCGGGGGCGGGCACCGGGTCGGGCACCTGCGTGGACAGCCGGGTGATGTCGTGGTTCTTCGCGTACATGATCGGGAACCGCGACAGCAGGGCGACGCCGAACCTCCGGTCGGGCGCGCCCTCGCGGTCCGGCGGAAGGTCGTAGATCGGCGCGAAGAAGACGTGCATGCGCAGCCGCCGGGCCAGCCACGTGGCCTCGTCGGTGTAGTCACTGCGGGTCGCCCAGTCGACGTCGACCTCTTCCAGACCGACGAGGTCGGGGTGCTCGGACTCGATGGCCTCGGCCTGTCGTTCCAGGTCGAAGACGTGATCGGAGCCGGCGCCGGCCTGGATGTTGTAGTTCATCACCCGCAACCGTACGCCGCGGCCATGGTCACTCTTCGTGGCGGCGTGAGCGGACGGGCCGGTGGCGAGCGCGCCGAGCAGCAGGGCCGCGAGGGCCGGCACGGCGGCGGTGCGGCGCATGGGGCGGGAGGAAGACGAAGCGGGCCGGAACATGGATCTCCCGGTTGTTCTGGAAAAAATCCAACGTCATCACGTGGTCGTATGGAAGTTAAGTACTAACGATCAGGACGTCAATAGCCTGCGACGTGAAGGTTTGGCCGACATCGGCGCGCGTACGTGCCTTCGGGACCGTCCGTATCCGGCGATGCGGCCACGAGCACCGATAGCGTGCGCCGATAATTGAGGCGTCATGCCGACTCGTCCGACGTACCGTGCCGCGCGTGCGGTGGTCTTCGCCACCGTGTGCGTCGCGCTGGCCGTCACCGGACACATGATGGCCTCACGCGCCGCCGTCTCCCCGGTGGCGGCGGCCGTCGGCCTGGCGGTCATGGCCGTGGTCGGCCTGGCCCTCGCCGGCACCGAACGCTCCCTCTCGACGATCTTCGGCGGGCTGCTGGGCGGCCAGTTCGTCCTGCACGCCCTGTTCTCGGCCGCCGAGCACGGGCAGCACCTGACCCACGGTGACACCATGGCGCCGTCGGCGGCCGGCTGGACCATGACCTTCGCGCACGTCACTGCGGCGGCCGTGTCCGCCTGGTGGCTGCGCCGCGGCGAGCGCGCGGTGTGGCGCCTGGCCCGGCGCGTCGCCGCG
>NZ_JBHLZP010000779.1:0-2869 GCF_042429965.1 Actinoallomurus acaciae | reverse complement strand
GGGCGTCCCCGGGGGCGATGGCGCGCACCGGCGGCGCGCGGTCGTGGCGGCGACGGCCGGCGAGGCCGTACGGCGGCTGCGGAAACGGGATCCGCGCCGCGTGTTCACCGGCCGGCCGGATCCCCGGCGACCTCTCGTGTTCCTGTTCTCCGGGGTCGGGGACCACTATCCGGGCCTGGCCGCCGGGCTGTACGAGCGCCTGCCGGTGTTCCGGCGTGAGCTCGACCGCTGTTTCCGGCTGCTCGAACCCGAGCTCGGCATGGACCTGCACGACGTCCTCTACCCGGAGGGGGACGACGGCGCGGGCGGCCGTCCGGGCCTGGCCGCGCTCTTCGACCGGCACGGCTCCGGCGCGGAGATCCACCGCACCCTCATCGCCCAGCCGCTGGTCTTCTCGGTGCAGTACGCGCTGGCCCGGGCGCTGCGCACGCTCGGCGTCGAGCCGTCCGCCATGCTCGGCTACAGCGTCGGCGAGTACGTCGCGGCCTGTGTCGCCGGGGTGATCTCGCTGGAGCACGCGCTGCGCCTGGTCGCCCACCGCGCCCGCCTGGTGGACGGCCTGCCCGGGGGATCGATGCTCGCCGTCATGTCCGACCCGGCGCCGCTGCGGCCCCTTCTCGACGACTCCGTGGTGGTCGCCGCGCTGAACGGGCCGGGGCTGACCGTGCTGTCCGGGCCGGTCGAGGCGGTCGAGCGGACCGGACGGCGGCTGGCCGACGAGGGGATCGGCTGCCGCCGGCTCGCGACCTCGCACGCCTTCCACTCGCCGATGATGGAGCCGCTGGCCGAGCCACTGCGCGCGCTGGCCGCCGGGTTCCCGCTCCGGCCGCCCGCCGTGCCGTTCGTGTCGAACGTGACGGGCACCTGGATCACCGCGGGCGAGGCGGCCGACCCCGCGTACTGGGCCCGCCACCTGCGGCAGACGATCAGGTTCGCGGACGGCCTGAAGGCGGTGTGGGGGCTGGCCGATCCGATCTTCGTCGAGCTCGGCCCGGGGCAGGCACTGGCCAGGCTGGCACTGGCCGTCGCCGCCCGGCGGCCCGAGGAGGCGACGGTCGCGCAGACCCTGCCGGGCCCGTTCGAGAGCCGTCCCGGCTGGGAACTCCTGCTCGCCATGGCCGGGCGGCTCTGGACGGCCGGCGTGGAGATCGGCTGGCGGGCGCTGCGACCGGGTTGAGTCCCGGACCCGGCCTCATCCCGGATCAGACCCCGGCCAGCGCGGACACCGTGGCCAGCGGGTCGGCGGCCACCGCGCGCAGCAGGCGCTGGTAGCGGTCGGCGGCCCGCGCGATCGTCTCGGCGTCGAACAGGTCGCCGTCGTACTCCCAGATGAGCTCGATCGCGCCGGAGGGGTCCCGGTCGTCCTCGCCGGCCTGCCCGACCGACTGCTCCACCCGCGGGATCGCGATGACGTTGAGGTCGAACTTCGCGGTGCGGTTGGCGATGGCCGGTGTCACCTCGACCTGGAGACCGGGCATCGTGAGGGTGCGCATCGGCGCGTCGTGGAAGGCGAACATCACCTGGCACAGCGGCTGCCGTCCCGGCACCCGGGCGGGACGCATGGCGGCGACCACGCGGTCGAACGGCACGTCCTGGTTGGCCTGGGCGCCGAGGACGACCGAACGCGCGCGTCCGAGCAGCTCCCGGAAGGCCGGATCACCGCGCAGGTCGGCCCGCAGCGCCACGGTGTTGACCAGCATGCCGAAGAGCCGCTCGGTCTGCCGCCGGCGCCGGCCCGCGATCCCGGAGCCGACGCAGAAGTCGTCCTGCCCCGACCAGTGGCACAGCAGCACTGCGAACGCGGCGAACATCGCCGTGAACAGCGTGACCCGCTCGCGCCGGGCAAGGTCGCGCATCCGGTCGGCGAGCTCGGCGGGGACCTCGAACCGCGGCGCGTCGCCGGTGAACCGCCGCGTGGCCGTGCGCGGCCGGTCGGTGGGCAGGCCGAGGAACTCCGGGACGCCGTCCAGTTCCTTACGCCAGTGGGCGAGCTGCCGGTCCGCCGCCGGTCCGTCCATCCAGGACCGTTGCCAGACGGCGAAGTCGGCGAACTGCACCTCGGGCTCGGGCAGCGGTGCCGGCCCGCCGGTGACGTCGGCGCGGTACAGGGCGCACAGCTCGCCGACGAAGTTGTTGAACGCCCAGCCGTCGTGCACCAGGTGATGTTCGACGTGGAGGAGGACGTGCCGGTCGTCCGCGAGCCGCAGCAGCCGCCAGCGCACCAGCGGCAGCCGGTCGACCGGGATCACCGTGGCCACCGCGTCGCGGATGACGTCGCGGGCGGCGGCGCCGGGATCGGGCGTGCCGCGCAGGTCGTCGACGGCCGGCTCGACCGTGAAGGGCGGGTGGACCACCTGCCGTGGGCCGTCGGGGCCGGCGCCGAACGTCGTGCGGTAGATCTCGTGCCGACGGACGATCTCTGTCAGCGCGCGTGCGAGGGCGCCGGGGTCGAGCGACCCGGACAGCTCGATCGTCGCCTGGAACTGGTAGGCGCGGATGCCGGGGTGGAGCTGCTGCAGGAACCACAGCCGCTCCTGCGCGTACGACAGGGACAGCGGCCCGCCGCGCGCGACCGGGCGGATGTCCGGCACCGCCTCTCCCGCCGGCGGCGCCCCGGCCACCTCCTCGGCGAGCCGCCGCAGGGCGGCCACGGTGAACACCGTCTCCAGGGGCAGCTCGACGCCGAACTCCGTCCGTACCCGGGCCACGAGACGGCCCGCCAGCAGCGAGTGACCGCCGAGGGCGAAGAAGTCGTCGTCGGCGCCGGGCCGGTCCTGGCCGAGCAGCTCCGCCCAGATCGCGGCGAGCCGCTCCTCGACCTCGCCCTCCGGGGCGGTCCAGGAGCGGCGCGGCCGGTCCCGGTCCGCCG
>NZ_JBHLZP010000778.1:0-2878 GCF_042429965.1 Actinoallomurus acaciae | reverse complement strand
GCGCCCGGCGACGCCCGCGACGAGATCTTGGCAACGAACCGCTCTCATTTTGGTCGACGAAACCCATCCGAAACAGGATTTTGTATACGGTCATGCGACCGACCAGGCCTCAATGCGGGCGTGGTCCCGTCCGAAACCGGTCTCGAGTCCCCCCAACCCGACGTCTCCTGTCCCGTCCCGACCCCCATCGGAGAAGGAGCGACCGTCCATGTACCTCCCTCGTCGGCTCGTCGCCGCGCTCGCGGCGCTGTCACTTGCCCTCGCCGCCGCGTGTTCCGGCGGTGGCGGCACCGCCAAACCGTCCGTCTCCGCCGCCACCGCGGACAACCGCGCGGTGAAGAACGGC
The DNA here is from genome assembly GCF_042429965.1 of Actinoallomurus acaciae. Lineage (NCBI taxonomy): Bacteria > Bacillati > Actinomycetota > Actinomycetes > Streptosporangiales > Thermomonosporaceae > Actinoallomurus > Actinoallomurus acaciae. The sequence goes on along the minus strand of NZ_JBHLZP010000778.1, from coordinate 2,532 downwards.
GGCACCCTCACGATGGCGCTGTCGGCGGACCCGGACGCCCTGGACCCCAGCACCTCGGTCACCCTGCTGGGCCGTGAGGTGTTCACCTCGATCTGCGAGAAGCTGTACGACATCAACGCGGACGCCCAGATCGTCCCGCAGCTCGCTTCCGCCCTTCCCGACATCTCAGGGGACGGGAAGACGGTGACCATCAAGCTCCGCAGCGGAGTGAAGTTCAACGACGGCACCGCCTTCGACGCGGCGGCCGTGAAGAAGTCGCTCGACCGCGACCGCACCTGGAAGAAGTCGGCCCGCACCGCCGACCTGGCCGCGGTGAAGAACGTGGACGTGGTGGACCCCGGCACCGTACGGCTCACGCTGTCGCGCCCGTACTCTCCGCTGACCGCCCAGCTCGCCGACCGGGCCGGGATGGTCATGTCGCCCAAGGCCCTCGACGCCGAGGGAGACGACTTCGGCGCGCACCCGGTCTGCGTCGGCCCGTTCAAGTTCGCCAGCCGTACCTCGGGCAGCCAGATCGTCGTCGACCGGGCCCCGGACTACTACGACGCCGCGAAGGTCAAGCTCGACCGCGTCGTCTACAAGATCATCGTGGATCCGAACGTCCGGGCCGCCAACCTCAAGTCCGGCGACGTGCAGGCCGCCGAGGAGCTCGCCAACACCACGGTCGCGGGCGTGCAGGCCGATCCGAACCTGCGCGTCGTCTCCGGCGGTGGCCTGGGCTACTACGGCGTCCAGATCAACATCGGCAACGCCCACGGCTCCACCGAGAAGCCCGGCCCGATCAACACGCCGCTGGGCAAGAGCCCGGAGCTGCGCCAGGCCTTCGAGCTGTCCCTGGACCGCGCCGCGATCAACAAGACGGTCTACAACGGGCTCAACCAGCCCGACTGCAGCCCGCTGCCGCTGAACAGCTCCTTCCGTGACAAGAGCCTGGCCTGTTCGGGCCGGGACGTCGCCCAGGCCAAGCAGCTCGTCGCCAAGTCGGGGTTCAAGCCGCCGATCCCGGTCAAGCTCCAGGTCCCCAACGACGCCACCAACGAGCGGCTCGGCCAGGTCATCCAGCAGATGACGAAGGAGACCGGCTTCGACGTCTCCGTGCAGCCGATCGACTTCGCGACCGGGCTGGAGCAGGGCGCGGCCGGCAAGTTCGACGCCATGCAGGTCGGGTGGTCCGGGCGCATCGACCCCGACGGCGACCTGACCGGCCAGATCACCACCGGCGGCCAGAACAACTACGCGGGCATGTCCGACCCGGGCATCGACGACCCGATCCAGCAGGCCGCGGCCACGCAGGACGCCGCCCAGCGCACCCGCCTGTACTCCCAGGCGATCCAGCGGCAGGCCCAGGTGCGCGGAATGATCTACCTGTACCACCAGCTCTACTACCTGGGCATGCGCAAGGACGTCGCCGGCATCCGGTACTACGCCGACGGCCTGCCCCGGCTCGGCACCGCCGGATTCGCCGCGCAGTAGCCATGGCCCTGTTCATTCTGCGACGGCTCGGCGCCGCCGTGATCGTGCTGTTCCTGGGCAGCGTCCTGGTCTTCCTGGGCGTGCGGGCGCTGCCCGGGGACCCGGCACGCGTGCTCGCCGGGCAGGAGGCCACGCCGGAGGCGATCGCCGCGATCCGGCACGACTACGGGCTCGACCGGCCCCTGCCCGTGCAGTACGCGCAGTGGGCCGGCAAGGCCCTCACCGGCGACTTCGGCCGGTCCACCCAGGACCGGCTGCCGGTCGCCCACATCCTCACCCAGCGGCTGCCGGTCACGATCGAGCTGTCCGTCCTGGCGATGATCGTCGCCGTCGGGGTCGGCGTCACCGCCGGCGTCGTGGCGGCGACCCGCCGCGGCCGGTTCGCCGATCACGTCGCGACCGGCTTCGGACTGGTCGGGCTGTCGGTTCCGCACTTCTGGCTGGGCATCCTCGGCATCCTGCTGTTCTCCGTGCGGCTGCACTGGCTGCCCGCCTCCGGCTACGTGCCCTTCACCGGTGACCCGGGCGGCAACCTGGAGCGCATGCTGCTGCCCGCGCTGGTGCTCGGCACCGGCTTCGCGGCGGTGCTGATGCGGCAGACGCGGTCGGCGATGCTGGAGTCGCTGTCGGCCGACTACGTGCGCACCGCGCGCGCCAAGGGACTGCCGGAGCGCTCGGTGGTGGGCGTGCACGCGCTGCGCAACAGCCTGACGACGGTGGTGACCGTGCTCGGTCTCCAGCTCGGCGCGCTGATCAGCGGCGCGGTGGTGACCGAGCAGATCTTCGTCATCCCCGGCTTCGGCAAGCTGACCGTCGACGCCGTGGTGACCCGGAACTACCCGGTCATCCAGGCGGTGGTGCTGGTCACGGTGGCGGGCTACATCGCGGTCAACCTGCTCGTCGACCTCGCGTACGGCGTGCTGAACCCGCGGGTGCGGCTGGCGGGGGTGGCCGATGGCTGATCAGACGCTGTCCGCTCCCCTGCCGGCCCTCGCCGGCGCGACGCCCGGACGCGCGCGCCAGGTCTGGCGGCGGTTCCGCCGCCGGCCCGCCGCGATG
>NZ_JBHLZP010000777.1:0-2880 GCF_042429965.1 Actinoallomurus acaciae | reverse complement strand
GCTCGCCGACCCCGTCGCCTCGGCGGACACCGGAGTGGACGACCGCGTCGGCGCCGGGGCGGACGGCTCGGCCGGGGACGGCAGGGCGGGTGGCTCGAGCACGGTGGCCTCCGTGACGCGGGCGGGCACGTCGCCGTACGACGTGGCGGTCATGCCGCCGGCCGCGACCCCGACGGGTACGCTGCGAGCCGCGGCTCCGGACTCACTCTCGTTCTCGGCGCTTTCGACCACCAGCTCGTGCGGGATGATCACGACCGCGGTGGTGCCGCCGTAGGAGGAGTGCTTGAGCGAGACCTTGATGTCGTAGCGCATGGCCAGGCGGCCGACCACGTACAGGCCGAGGTGGGCCGAGCTGGACAGGTTGAACTCCGGCGGGTCGGTGACCCGCTCGTTGATGTCGGTGAGGATCTCGTCGGTCATGCCGAGCCCGCGGTCCTCGATCTCGACGGCGTACCCGTGCGCGACCATGTGGCCGCTGACCTGCGCCTGGGTGTACGGCGGCGAGAAGGAGACGGCGTTCTCGATCAGCTCGGCGAGGAGGTGGACGATGTCACCGACGGCCCGGCCGGCCAGGGCGATCTCGCCCATCGGCATCACCGTGACCCGGGTGTAGTCCTCGACCTCGGCGACCGCGGAACGGACCACGTCGATCATGGGCACCGGCCGCCGCCAGCCACGGGCGGGCGTGGCGCCGGACAGGACGATGAGGTTCTCCGCGTTGCGTCGCATCCGGGTGGCCAGGTGGTCGACGTGGAACAGGTCCTCCAGCTCCGTCGTGTCGTCCTGGCGGCGTTCCATGCTGTCCAGCAGGGTCAGCTGCCGGTGGACGAGCGCCTGGGAGCGTCGCGCCAGGCTGAGGAGGATGTCGCGGATGCCGCGGCGCAGCTCGGCCTGCTCGACGGCGGTACGGATCGCGGTCTCCTGCACGGAGTTGAACGCGTGGCCCACCTGGCCGATCTCGTCGGTGCCGAACTGCAGGGGCGGCGCCTCGGCGGCGACGTCCACCTTCTCGCCGCGACCGAGCCGTTCGACGACGCCGGGCAGCCGTTGGTCGGCCAGCTCGAGCGCTGCGATGCGCAGCTTCTCCAGCTGCTGCATGAGGCTGCGCGCCGTGGTGATCGACACGACGATCGACGCGATGACCGCCAGGAGGCCGAGGCCGCCGGCCAGGGCCAGCCGGACGATGACGCCGATCACGATGGGGGTGGACTTGCCGACCAGCCGGCTACCGCCGCCGAACACCGCGTCCGAGAGGTCCTTCAGCGCCGGATCCGCCGCCGCCCGCCACTGCGCGGCGGTGATCGGCGGTAGCTTGCCGGGCCGGGCTCTGGTCATCAGCGTCGTCTCCACGGTGCGGAAACGCGTGATCGCGGAGCTCTTGGTGGCCAGGTCGTAGGAGGTGCGGTCGGTGTTCTGCAGCTCCTCACGGACCTTGCCGAGTTCGTCCCGCTGGGCGCCCACGTCCTGGATGAACTGCAGGTAGTCGGTGTTGGTGAAACGCCGTGCGGCGAGGATGCCGGAGACCAGCGCGTCCTCCTGGGAGAGCACCTCCCTGGCCCGGTTGAGCTGGACGAGGGTACGGGTGTCGCGGGCGAAGTCCTTGTCGTCCAGGGTGGCCATCGAGTCGTCGACCGTGAAGATCGCGTCGATGGCGTTCGTGTAGACGGCCGCGGTCTTGGCACGGTCGGCCAGCCCGGAGTCGATCTCGCCCCGGCTCGCGGTGAGGCCGTCGAACTGCTGGAGCAGGCTGTTGATGGCGCGCTTGAGGTCGGAGCTCTCCGCGAGCTTGGCCTCCCGGCTCTGGATGCTCTTGCGGAACACGGCCACCGTCTGGTCGGTGCGCGCCCGCTGGCGGTCGAGCGCGACCCGCTCCTGCGCCCCGGGGTGGCCCAGGCGGATCATGGACAGCTGGCGCTCGCGCTGGAGTTCGGGCTGGACGTCGTCGATCGGCGCCGCGACGTTGGTGTTGAGCGCGGAGACCCAGAGCAGGTTCACCCCCTCGCGCAGCGTGACCCACGCGGCGAACACCCAGAGGGCGATCAGAGACAGCAGCAGAGCGGTGATCTTGGTTCGCAGGCGCGCGTTACGAATGCGCATTACACCAGCCCCAGCACATATTGCGACGGATTAAGAACTTCTTTACCTGAGGCAACCGCTTCGGTCGAATTGGCTGCGACGGCTCACAATCCCTGCGCGCCGCGGCCGTACGCGCGCCGCACGGTCGACTCCGGCGACGTGGGACTCTAGCAATGAGTGCATAACGGTTCAACATCGATGCTCTACATGCATAACTTCATAAGGGCGTTATTTCACCTTTTAGGTGGTCATCTAGGCGTCAGGCGTTCCAGTGAGTGAGACCGCTCCCACGATCGCTCGACCACCGCCGGCCGAGGTGCAACGCGGCGAGGGTGGCCGCACGGACGATGGCCGTGGGCCGGTACAGGTCCTTGTCGTGCCACAACGCGGGATCGTCCGGGTGAGCGGGGAACCGCGCCAAGTGATCACAGCCGCGCCCGGCGGCCTCCAGAAGGCCTGAATCCGGCCGGTCCGCCGGTCCTGTGTTCAAGATCACGTTTGCTCCGCCGGGCGGTACGGCGTCCGGTGTGGCGCCCGGCCGGGTCAGCAACAGGAGCTGTACGGCGTAGGCGGTCTCCTCGGCCGTGCCGCCCCAGTGCCCCCAGGATCCGTCGGCGCGCTGGGTGGCCAGCGTCCACCGTACGGCCCGCTCGACGGCCGCCGCCGCCTCCGGCCCGCCGAACGCGTGCAGCGCCAGTGCCGCGCACGCGGTGGCGTAGTAGGGGGAGGCGTGCCACCGGTCGTGCCAGCTGCCGTCGGCCCGCTGCCGGCCACGCAGCCAGGCGGCCACCTTGGCGATGGTCG
>NZ_JBHLZP010000776.1:0-2895 GCF_042429965.1 Actinoallomurus acaciae | reverse complement strand
TCATGTCCCACTCGTCCCACGGGCGGCGCAGCACCGAGACGGCCACGGCCGTCTCTTCGCCATGCGGACCGGTCGAGCGCGGTGCCGGCGAGGTGGAGCGCGCGGGCGATCCCCGGCACGCCGTAACACCACCCGGGCCGGTCGGGCCGCGCCGATCCGTCCGGGCCCTGGAGCCGTCGGCGGACGGTGACGGCCGAGGGCCGCGAGCCCTCGTGCAGCCATTCCAGCAGCCACGCGACGATCAGCTCGATCGCCGCCTCCTGCCCCGGCCGAGCGCCGCCCGTGAGGCGATGACGGCGTTGCTCGACCGTCCGGAGGCGCCGGGCGGGCCGCGCCGACGGTGAAGAGGTACGCGGACCTGCTCTCGGCGGCGCCGTCGACCGGTTCGTCTACGGAAGGACCGCGCTCGGCGACGGGCTCAGGACCGGTCTTCTCCGGCAGGCGCTGCTCGACGCACCGATCGCCCTGTCGGACCGGATCTCCCTGCGTCCCGGAACATGGCCGGTGACCACGGACGATGGGTGGGAGACGGCGGATACCGCCTCCCCCGGGAGGTCCTCGGGACGTGTCGTCGCCTGCGGAGCGGGCCGAGGGAGGTCGCCGAGATCTCCCCCCGTGCCGGACGAGGCGCTCAGGATCGCGGACACGCTGGGCCTCTCACGACATGGTCATGACCCCGACGGGCGCTCAGCCGGCGGTCGCGAGTCGTGCGGGCGCGCCGATCTCGGCGGAGAAGTCGTCGACCAGGCGGCCGAGCGCCTCATCGGTGCCGGCCTCGACGGCCGTCGTCCCATCCTCGCGCACCGTGATGTGACGATCGAGGACGAACCATCCCTGGACGATGTGCCGTGCGCCCATCGAGGACAACACGGGTCGCAGCGCGTAGTCGATGGCCAGGACATGTGCCGTGCTCCCGCCCGTGGCCAGCGGCAGGATCGTCTTGCCCGTCAGCGCGTACTGCGGAAGCAGATCGAGCAGCGACTTGAGCAGGCCCGAGTAGGCCGCCTTGTAGACGGGGGTGCCGATGACGACGCCGTCGGCCTGATCGAACAACTCGGTGGCCGCGACGATGGCGGGGTGCCCGAAGTCCGCGCCGAGCAGCGCCTCGCCGGGCAGGGTACGGACCTCCAGCGACGTCACCTGGTGGCCCTGGGCCGCGAGCCGTACCGCCACGTGGTCGAGAAGGCGGGCGGTACGAGAGGTGACGGACGGGCTTCCGGAGACGGACAGAATGCTGGCCATGCTGACCTCACCTCACGGTGGAGAGGGTGAACGGGACGCGTACTCAGCCGAGGGTCTCGACGACCACGACGGGGGCGCGGTCCGGGGAACGCAGGCGTTCGAGCCATTGCACGACGTGGGCGGCGACGCTGCGGTGGTCGATGTCGTTGAGGACGTCGTGCCGTCCTCCCCGGACGACCGCCAGCTCGGCCGCCGGCAGCCGGGCGGCGATCGAGCGTGCGGTCGCCGGTGGGGTGACCGGATCGGCGTCGCCGTGCAGGAGGAGCACGGGCAGGCCGATCCGGTCGAGCGGGAGCTCCGCGGACAACAGCGCCGCCGGCGGCGGTGCGGACAGCGAGCCGCGGACGAACCGGCCGTCGTCGGTGAGCCGTCGCCGGTGCGTGGGGCAGGCGGTGCGCGCCTCGAGCTCTTCGTCCCAGGAGGACTGGGGCGTCGTCCCGAAGGCGGCGAGACCGGCGATGATGACACCGTCCGGCGGACGACTCCGCGCGGCGGCCAGGGCAAGAGCCTGGAGGGCGCCGGTGTCCGAGCCCGCCAGCACGATCGGCCCGGTCGCGGTCGCGGTGACCTCGTCCGCCAGCCGGGTGAGGGCGCCCAGGTCGTCGCCGGGCGTGCTGTCCGCGGCGTGGACGGCGTAGGCGTCGGCGGCGAGCCGGCGGCCCAGCCTCTCGTAGACGCCCCCGTGCTCGCCGCGTCCGGGGAACAGCAGGATGGTGCCGCGCTGATGGAGGCCGTCGGCGGGCGGCCAGGAACGCACGGTCGGCAGTGTGGTGGGTTCGGTCATGGTCGGTTCCTCAGGTGTTCTGGGCGACGCGGGCGAGCGCGGCGCGGCCGGCCGCGGCGGTGATGACGTCGTCCTGCGGGGTGTGGACTCGGGAGCACAGCACGTCCCGATAGTGCCGTTGTAGGGGGTTGTTCCGGGTCAGCCCGTTGTTGCCGATGAGAGCCACGGCGTGCTCGACGGCGGTGATCGCCGCGCGGGTGCCGAGCAGCTTGGCGGTCTCGGCACGGCCCTCGGGCAGGTCGCCCTCGTCGTACCGGCGCGCCAGGGCGTCGATGAGGTCGTTCGCGCCGGTGAGCGCGGTCTCGATCTCACCGACCGCGGTCTGGAACCGGGGCAGGGTCGCCAGCGGCGCGCCGAGCGCGGTGGGGACCCGCTCGTGCAGGAACCGCACGAGCCAGTCGCGCGCGGCTTCGGCGACGCCGAGGTAGAGGGCGGTGAGACCGAGGGAGTTCCAGACGGCCTGGTCACCGGAGGCGGGCCGTCCGGGTACGGGTTCGGCGAGATTCGCGACGGATCCGAGGGGAACCGGTACGTCGGTGAGGACCACGTCGTCGCTCCGGCTGGCTCGCAGCCCCAGGTGGTCCCAGGTCGGCTCGATGACGATTCCCGGGTCGCCGGCGCGCACGAGGAACGCGCCGACGCGCGCGGGTTCGTCGTCGGTGCGGGCCCAGACCGCCATCCAGCTCAGGGCGACGGCGCCGGTGGAGAAGGTCTTTCGTCCGGTGAGGGACCAGTGGTCGCCGTCGCGCCGGGCCGTCGTGGCGGGCAGGCCACCGCGCGCCGGCGTACCGAGGTCCGGCTCCACCCGCAGCGTGTTGACCAGCGCCGGGCCGGGCGTGGCCAGCAGCTCCCGGTAGACGGGCCCGGGC
>NZ_JBHLZP010000775.1:0-2896 GCF_042429965.1 Actinoallomurus acaciae | reverse complement strand
GGCGATCCGGACCTGCGGCGGGCGATGGGCGCCGCCGGCCGGCGCGCCGCCGCACGGCTGAGCATGGACGAGTGCGCGGCGCGCCACGAAGCGGTGTACCGGACACTGCTGCGGTGAGGGCACCGGCGCGTCAGGTCGCGCACACCGTCGCGCTCCGCGCCGTCACCCTGGTCCTCGGCGCGGTCAGCGGCATCGTGATCGCCCGCGCCCTCCAGCCGTCGGGGCGCGGCGCCTACTACGTCATCGCCACGATCGCCTCGATCACGATCTCCGCCGGTCACCTGTCCGTCGAGCAGGCGCAGGTGTGGCTCTGGTCGCGCGGCGCCGACCGGCGCTCCCTGACCGCGAACGCCCTCGTCCTCGGGCTCGCCGTGGGCGTGGTCGCGCCGGTCGTCGGGGGGACGACCGTGGGCGTCCTCGGCCCGCGGGTGCTCCCGATCACCGGGTACGGCACGCTCGCGATGGCGCTCCTGGCGATCCCGGGCGCGATGGCCGTGGTCTACCTGAACAACATCCTCGTCCTGCGGGGCCGGGTGCCGGTCGTCAACGCCGCGGCGCTGCTCGGCGGCGCGTTCCAGTGCGGGACGCTGCTGGTCATCGCGAGTGTGGCGCGGATGTCGCCGGCGCAGGTGATCCTCTTGTGGGCGGTGTCGGTGACGGCGCCGCTCGCCGTGCTCGTGCCGGTGGCGCGCCCGCGCCCGCGGCACTGGGACCGGTCGCTGGCGCGGCAGGCCGTCGACCGCGGGCTGCGGTACCACCTCGGGCTCGCCTCGCTGTTCCTGCTGTTCCGCTCCGACATCCTGATCCTGGACGCGATGACCACGACCGCGGCGGTGGGCCTGTACTCCCTCGCGGTCAGCCTCGCGGAGCTGACGCGGCTGGTCACGGACGCCATCGCGCAGATCGCGCTGCCCCGCCAGCTCGGCACCGACGACGAGGGGGCCGCCACGGCGACAGTGGCCGTCACGCGCCTCAGCACGATCGTCGCGGCCGCCTCGGTCGTCCTGATGTGCCTGGCCGCGCCGCCGCTGATCCCGCTCGTGTACGGCACGGCGTTCGCGGGCAGCGTGCCGTCGCTGATCGCGCTGGCCCCCGGGCTGCTGGCGCTCGGCGCGACCCGGCCGATCGGGGCGTACCTGCTGCGCCTGGACCGCCCGATGCTCGCCTCGTCCATGTCGGTGGCGGCGCTGCTGGTCAACGTGGTGCTGAACCTCGCGCTCGTGCCGTTCTTCGGCATCGTCGGCAGCGCGGTCGCCTCCAGCATCGCCTACGCGACGCTGGCCGGCCTGCAGGCCGCGTGGTTCGTGCGCGCCAGCGGCGTATCACCCCGCGACCTGCTGCCCGGCCCCGCCGAGATGGCGTACGCGCGGAGCCGGGTGGCCGGTCTCTCAGCCGCGCGCCGGGGCGCCTGACACGCGCTCGAAGACGTACTCGTTGCAGCCGATACCACCGGCGCAGGTCTTCAGGTGACGCAGCTCGAAGCCGCGCTCGCGCATGAAGGCGAACACCTGCTCCGGCTTGGCCACCTCGAACGGGTAGCCGCCGACCCAGTCGACCAGGTCGTGTCGCGCCGACATGCCGCGTGCGCGCGGCGGGCGCATGAGCGTCGCGTCGCCGCCCCGGACCATCCGGAGCGCGGTCCGCAGCGGCTTCCCGCGGTACAGATAGGCGGCGCTGCCCAGAACGAGCAGCCGCCGCGCCAGCGCGCCCGACCTGTTGTACTGCCGCTTGACCCGCCGCCACATACGGCTTTCCATCCCCTGGTCGTTGTAGATGGAGATGAACAGCAGGCCGTCCGGCGCGACGAGGCGTGCGGCGTTGTCCATGGCGCGCCACAGCTCGCCGGTGTGGTGCAGCACCCCCCACGAGTAGACGATGTCGAACCGGCCGAGCCCGGCGACGCCCTCCTCGTCCAGAATCGATCCCGTCGAGATCTTCCAGTCCGCGTCCGGCGCGAACCGGTCGCGCAGCACGACGGTCGCCGCGACGGACTCGGGGTCGTAGTCGAAGGAACGGACGCGCGCGCCCATGCGGTGCGCGGCGAGGGAGAACAGGCCGCTGCCGCACCCCGCGTCGAGGAAGGTCCGGCCGGTCAGGTCGGTGGTGCCGAGCGGACCGGCGAGCGAATCGACGGCGGCCTTGATCCTCCTCTCGTCGACGAGCTCGACGAAGGCACGCCAGTTGCCGCCGAAGGCGAACCGGTCGCCGTCCAGAACCTCTTGCCGGGCATCGATCATGTGTGCGCTCCTTGTGCCAGGGTGGTGGGCTGCTCCCGCGCGGAAGAAGCGGCGAGCAGACAGCCCAGGGCCAGCCAGAACGGCATGCTGACCACGAGGTTCGCCAATGTGTTGGCGAAGAGCATGCCGACCGCGTAGGCGGCGACCATCGCCCGCTGTACCGCCGCCTCGCCGGACGCCGGACTTTTCATTCCAAGCCAGATCAGTACGAGAAAGACCATGAGTGCCGGAATTCCGGTCTCGGCCGCCAATCGCAGGTAGTCGTTGTGGGTGGCGATGTAAATACCGAGGCGGGGGGAGTTTTCGGCATAGGAGGGAAAGATGCCGTAGCCGATTCCGCGCAGCGGATGCTCGGCCGCGACCCGCACGGCGTACCACGCGACGTGCTCGCGGACGGAGGAGTTCTGGCTCAGCTCCGTGGCCGGCCGGTGGCCGATCGCCACGTGCTCGACGGTGTCGACCGCGGCGGGGAAGACCGTGCCGAGGGCGACGGCGACGGCGACGATCGCCACCTGGATCCCGCGCCGCCGGCCCTGGAGGAGAACGACGGCCACCCCGGCCGCCGCCGAGACGAACGCGCCCCGCGACTGGGTCGCCGCCATCGCGGCCACGCAGACCCCGGCCGGCACCAGCCATCCGGGCCGCCGATGACGGAGCGC
>NZ_JBHLZP010000774.1:0-2898 GCF_042429965.1 Actinoallomurus acaciae | reverse complement strand
TCGGGGCATGCCACCAAGGTGGCATGCCCCGAACACTCACGAAGCGAAATCCCCAACATGATCTAGCTATGTAGTAATAGCCCTGGCCCCAGGCGGCCATGCGCTCGTAGGCCGCGGGCACCAGGCCGCCGAACAGCATCGGGACCTCGCGCGTGCCGGCCGGCACCCCCGGGTTCGGCCCTCCGCCGAAGGTCTCGCCGCGCCAGACGCTGCGGTAGACCTCCAGGTCGTGGTCCATCCGCCTGCCGAGACCCCGGCCGGGCAGACCCTCCACCACGAAGTCGTCCTGGCGGTTGCCGCCGATGCCGATGCCGACGGTGAGACGTCCCCCGGAGATCCCGTCGATCGCCGCCAGCTCCTTGGCCAGCAGCGCGGGCGGCCAGACGGGGGCGAGCATGACGCTGCTGGTCAACCCGATGCTGGTGGTGGCGCCTGCGGCGGCGGCGAGGGCGACGGTGTCCATGACTCCGGGGTAGGCCACGCGGCCCACGGTGGACAGCGTCGAGAACCCGGCGGCCTCGGCACGGGACGCCCACTCCGGGATGACCGTGGGACGCACGTCGCGAAGCTGGTTGGGAAGCCCGATTCCGATCTTCATCTGCCGGCGGTTCTCTTTCTCTCGCGCATTCCGGGTGTTCTGCTCTTCTGAGAGAGCATGGGGCATTTCGGCGAATGCTGTGCGGCGGGACGCCGGGATTGGTCGATGGTGTAATTCATTCGGCACCATCGACCTGATCCAGGCCGGACCTCGCGCGCCGGTGATGTTCCCACGCGCGGAGGCTGGGAGTCGTGGTCGCCAGCGTGCGCGCCAGGGCGCGTATGCCGGTCCCGGCCAGGGCGTCCGCGAGTGACGTCCATCCCCGTGCCGCGAACTCGCGGTCGATCCGGGCATAGGCCGCCGCGCGGTTCGGGTGCAGGTATCCGCTGGCCGTCTTCCAGTCCGGCCCGACGAGCTTGCGGCGCCAGTAGGTGATGGTCTGCCGCTCACGCCCGGTCAGCCGCGCGACCATGCCGGCGTCCAGGTGGCACGTATCGGCGATCAGGCGGTGCCAGTCGGCGTGCCCGAGGCGTACGGCGGTCTCGTCGAGCGAGGCACGAGCCTTGGCGACCGCGAGGGCGCGGGCTTTGACGATGCCGGCCTGGTGGACGGTGCGGACGCCGGGCCGCGCGGCGGTCAGCGCATGGCGCGCGGCGCCGTTGCGGCGGCCGGTCGCGCTGACGGCCGGGTCGACCGCGGTGGGCAGGTCGCCGCTCTCGCGCCGTCTCCGGGTCTGCTCCCGCCATCGCGACCGCAGATCGGCGGCCGCGAGGGGCAGGGTCGCGGGAAGGCCGTGGCGCTCACGGTAGGCCTCCGGAGTGGTCCCCTCGCCTTGGACCAGATGTGAGCCGAGTGCGCGGTACCAGCGGCCGCACTCCAGGCAGAGCAGCCGGCCGTCGGCCTCCGGCTGGACCCCTGCCTCGGACGACTGAATCGATACAGAAGACATGGCCGTAATGGTGCCAGCGGCAGATGACATGCCGGTTAACCACACCGGCGCGGCCTCCGGAGAATCGTTCGGTGATCAATGACCGAAAGTCGGGTCCTCGGCGACAGGGGGACGACGATCCGGGTCCACGGCCGATCCGCAGATCGAGGTCAGCGCGGGAACCGGGTCTGCTGGTGGAAACGGAGGACCCAACGATCGGAGTCCCCTCGGATCCAGACGGAGCTGTGGGCCTTGGTCTCGTCGCGATAGGTCAGCAGGTGGACGTCAGGTGACAGCGGGGTCGCCACCATGCCGGACACCGTCGGCATGACGTATCCCGGCTGGGACGCGATCGCCTCCGCCACACCCTGGGCGTCCCAGGCCGTCCCGTCGGCGTCGACCTCCACGAAGTCGGCTGCCAGCAGCGCGAGCACGGCGGCGCGGTCGCGGCGGATCTCGGGGCGCTGCAATGCCAGCTCGTTCTCGATGATCTGAGCGGGGGTGTCCATGGCGGCGACCCTACGTCGCCCGCCGTTACGCCGGCGCGGGGGCCGGGAGCTCGACGGACAGCGTGGTCCCCGCACCGGCGGGGCTGGTGACCCGGATTCGTCCGCCGTGGGACTCGATCCGGTCGCGGAGTCCGGTCAGGCCCGACCCGGCGCCGAGCCGGGCCCGCCGGACACCAGACCACGGCCCACACGGCCGCGTCGCAGCGGGCGCCGTTGCGGCGCAGGTCCACGGGGTTCGCGCGACGCCGGTCACGGGTGAACCGTCACGCCGGGGCCTCGGTCGTCTCGATGTCCACCTCCGAGCGGAGCGTGCGGTGTACGGGACATCTGTCGGCGATGGCGAGAAGCCGGCGGCGCTGGTCCTCGTCGAGGGCGCCGTCGAGCCGGATCACGCGGGTGATCCGGTCGAGCCTTCCGTCATGCGTCTCGCAGTCCGCGCAGTCGGCCGCGTGGATCCGCGTGTGGGTCAGCCGGACCGAGACCCGGTCCAGCGGCCAGTCCTTGCGCCGGGCGTACATCCGTACGGTCATCGAGGTGCAGGCGCCGAGAGCGGCGAGCAGCAGGTCGTAGGGGCTCGGCCCGCGGTCGCCGCCGAGCGGCTCGGGCTCGTCGGCGGTGAGGACGTGACGTCCGGCCGTTACGCGCTGGCCGTACGGGCCCGCGCCGCTCTCCGTCACCGTGACACCGGCCCCGGTCTCGCGGTCCGGGAGCGCGGGCGGGGCGAGGGCGTAGCGCGCGGCCCACACCGCGAGCACCGAGGCCGCGTACTCGGCGTCGGCCGGGTCGGTCAGCAGGTGGTCGGCGCCGTCGAGCGCGACGAAGGACTTGGGGTGCCTCGCGGTGTCGAAGATGCGCCGGGCGTTGTCGATGCCCACGAGCCGGTCGGCCGGCGAGTGCATCACGAGGAGCGCGGCGCCGAGCGT
>NZ_JBHLZP010000773.1:0-2921 GCF_042429965.1 Actinoallomurus acaciae | reverse complement strand
CGGCGAGCCGACGCTCACCACCGAGGGCACGGTCGGCGACTACCCGTCCAAGATCCCGATGATCGACATCGTCACGGTCGGCGCCGGCGGCGGCTCGATCGCCTGGATCTCCCCCGAGGGCACGCTCAAGGTCGGGCCGCGCTCGGCGGGCGCCGACCCCGGGCCGATCTGCTACGGCCGGGGCGCGGCGGACGTCACCGTCACCGACGCCCACGTCCACCTCGGGCGCATCCCGCCGCACCTGCTCGGCGGCGAGATCCCCCTGAACGTGCCGGCGGCCGGTGAGGGGCTCGCGGCGCTAGCCTCGGGCCTGGGCATCAAGACCGAGGCGTGCGCCACCGGCATCCTGGAGATCAGCGCCTGGAACCAGGCCAACGCCATCCGCCAGATCACCGTCAAGCGCGGCCTCGACGTACGCGACTTCCCCATGGTCGCCTTCGGCGGCTCCGGGCCGCTGCTCGTCTGCCGCCTCATCGACATCCTCGGGCTGCCCTCGGCGATCGTGCCGCGCGACCCGGGCAACCTGTCCGCGTTCGGCCTGCTCACCGTGGACGTGCGCAGCGAGTACGTGCGGACGCGCGTCACCCGCGACCCCGGGCCGCAGGAGCTGGAGGAGGTGTACGCGGAGCTGGAGGCGCAGGCCGGCGCGGCGCTCGACCGGCAGGGGTTCGCCGAGCACCGCTACGTGCGCTCGGCCGACCTTCGCTACCAGGGGCAGGCGTTCGAGGTGCGCGTCCCGGTCGGCCGCGCCGACGTCGCCGAGGTCGCCGCGCGCTTCCACGACGAGCACGAACGCCTGTACGGCTACTGCCACCGCGGCGACCCGGTCGAGTGGGTCAACCTGCGCGTCGCCGGCATCGGTCCGATCGACCGCCCGAAGCCGACGGTACGGCCGCCGGGCGACGGCGACCCCGCACGCGCCCGTACGGGCGTCCGCCGCGTCTTCTTCGACGAGTGGGCCGACGTGCCCGTGTACGCGCGCGACCGCCTCGAACCCGGTGACGTCCTGACCGGCCCTGCGGTGATCGAGGAGTTCGGATCCACGCTGCCGCTGCACCCGGGCTTTGCCGTCCGTGCGGACGGCCACGGCAACCTGGTGGTGACGCGACGGGAGCGAACCCCGGCGAGCGGGTGGCCGGGACACGAGGCCGCCCGCGCGGCCGGTGAGGAGGGCGAGTGACGATGGGCGGCGCCGATCCGGTCCTGGTGGAGATCGTGGAGGGCACGCTCGCCTCCGTCGAGAGGGAGGTCGAGACCGCGATCGCCCGTACGGCGCGCTCGCCGATGATCCGGGACGCGCACGACTTCCGCGCCGGCATCCACGACCGGCGCATGCGAAAGCTGACCGGGCGTTCGTACTCCGCCCTCGTGCAACCCGTCGTACGCGACTTCCCGATCGAGACGATGCGACCGGGGGACGTCTTCTTCCACAACGACGTCTACCTGTCCGAGGGCGGCATCGGTCATCTGCCCGACCTGTGCGTCACCGTGCCCGTGTTCTCGGGCCCGGGCCGCGGTGACGCCGACGTGGTGGCGTTCGTGCAGGCGTTCGGGCATCACGACGACATCGGGGGCGCGGTGCCGGGTTCGATGCCCTCGCACGCGCGGTCGGCGTTCGAGGAGGGCCTCATGGTCCCGCCGATCAGGCTGTGGGACCAGGGCGTGCCGAACGACGCGGCGCTGCGCATCATGACCCGCAACTCCCGGATGCCCGGCTCGCTCGCCGGCGACCTGGACGCGGAGTGCTCGGCGTGCCTCATGGGCGCGCGGCGGCTGGGCGAACTGTTCGCCCGGTACGGGCGCGCGGCGATCGAGGACTGCTTCGACGCGATCATCGACAAGACGACCGAGACGTTCCGGCGGGAGATCCTGTCCAAGATCCCCGACGGCACGCACGTCTGGGAGGACTACGCCGAGCACGACGGGGTCGACCCGCCCCGGCTGCACGCCCAGCGGATCACGCTCACCAAGTCGCCCGGGAAGCTCGTCATCGACTTCACCGGCACGTCACCGCAGGCCAAGGGGCCGATCAACCACGCGGGCGACTATGCCGACGGGGTGTTCCTGAAGAAGTGGCTGGCGCCCGTGCTGCGCAACCTCGCCGACTCGCCGGAGCGGATGGCCGAACTGGACGTCAACGAGGGCGTCGTGCCGCTGATCGAGATGCGCTTCCCCGAGAAGGGCACCCTGCTCACCCCGATCTTCCCGGCTCCGACGAACGCCCGCACGTTCGTGATCCTGCGGCTGCTCGGCGTCCTCGCGGGCGTGCTGGCCAAGGCGACCGGCGGCCGGATGCCGGCCGACCAGGAGACCATCCGCTACACCGGCGTGTACGGCGAGGACCCCGAGCCGTACCTGATGCGCGAGGTTCTCGGCGGCGGTTCCGGCGGGCGCTACTACGCCGACGGCGAGGACACGATCCACGTGGTGCCCGACTCGCGGAACATTCCGGTGGAGTTCGCCGAGGCGCGCTGGCCGTTCCGCGTCGAGCGCCTCGGCCTGGCCGTCGACTCCGGCGGGCCGGGGGAGCATCGCGGCGGGCTCGGCTACGACAAGCACATCCGGATGCTGCGCGACGCGCACTACATGTCGATCGCCGACCGTTCGATCCTGTCCTGCTGGGGCGTGAACGGCGGTCGCGCGGGGCGGCCGTTCCGCGCGGAGGTGGCGGGTGCGCCGATGGAGGGCCTCGTCGACGACCATCCGGTACGGGCCGGGGACGTGGTCCGGATCCGTACGACGGGCGGCGGCGGGTGGGGCGACCCGCTGAACCGGCCGCCTGCGACGGTGGCCGCCGACGTGCGGGACGGCAAGGTCTCGGCCGAGGGTGCGCGCGACGACTACGGGGTCGTGCTCGCCGGGACGCCGGAGGAGCCGTCCGTGGACGAGGAGGCGACCGCCGCGCTGCGGGCGCGCCTGCG
>NZ_JBHLZP010000772.1:0-2923 GCF_042429965.1 Actinoallomurus acaciae | reverse complement strand
GATGACGAGGGCGGTGTCGTCCGCCGCGCCGCCGGCCACGCCGAGGTCGGTGAGGGGCGCCTCGGCCGGCGGCTCGGGGTCGAGCGGGGCGCGCCGGCGAAGGCTCTCGGTGAGGCGGCGCGAACCGTCGTCGATGTCCTCTCCGCGGCGCTCCAGCCGGTGTACAGGACGAGGGTGGCGCCGGGCTCGTACGGCAGGTCCGCCTGGGACCGTGGGGCGTCGGCGAGGCGGACGCCCAGGGGCGGGTCGGTGGCCTGGTCGAGGAAGTGGGCGGTGCCATCCGGCTGGAGAAGCACGGGCGGGAGGTGACCGGCGCAGCTGTAGGTGATCGTCTGCCGCTCCTTGCCGATGACGGCCTGGACGGCGGTGCCGGCCAGCGCCCCGTCGATGGAGCGTGCGTACCGGCCGAGCGCCCGCAACGCCTGCGCGGGCTCCTCGACGACCTGGATCCCGGCGCTGAGGGCGCTGCGCAGCTGTCCCATCACGCACGCGGCCGCCAGGCCGTGGCCGACGACGTCCCCGACGGCCACTCCTCGTTCAGTTCGTACAGTTCACTCGCGCGGGAGAAGGGCTCGGCTGCCTGGAACGCCTCTCCGCCGTGCCCGACCGCGCCGCCGGTGCATCACGAACCGGGTCACGTCCTCCGAGCGCGCGACGAACAGGACGGCTTCGCCGTCCGGGCTGGTGACCGTGCTCCAGTACCGCTCCTCGAACTCGCCGGGGCGGCCCTTCACCGGGATGTCGTGCTGCGTCGGCCCTTGGGCGTCACGCCTGCCCGTGCGCGACGCCCGCCGCACGGGAACGTGTCGGACATGGACTCGCCGATGAGCCCGTCCCGGGCGCCTCCCACCCCCGCATTCGTGTGCCGCCCCAGTTTACGGTCGACACGCCGCTGACCTGCATAGACGTCCGAGGTTGGCGGTCCGGGACCGGCGTGGCCGGCCGTCCTCCCAGCCCCGGCGATCCGCCGTTTCTCCCGTAAAACCGACTATCTACCCCGGCTCCGACCAGGACAGCGGATATCGGGTGGCGCTACGGTCGGCTTGGCCGATCACCGGGTCGGCGACGAAATCGGTACCCCGCGGAGTGTCCATGACCAAGCGCAGCGAGGAGATCGAGGGCCCATGACGCCTCAGCCTCCGGTACTCCCGATCGCCCCGCCCGGCGCCGCAGGGTCGCGCCGCGGCGTGGGGCTGCTCCTCATCGTTCCGGCCGCGCTGACCGGCCTGATCACGCTCGTCGTGCCGAGCGTGCAGACCATCGTGCACAGCTTCCAGACGGGCGGCGGTCTCCTCGGCCGCCCCGCCCACTCCGCCGGTGTGCACAACTACAACCGCATTCTCGGCGAGGGCGACTTCTGGAAGGCCCTGGCCTTCTCGCTGTCGTTCGCCGTGGTCCCGCTGCTGATCCTGCTGGTGGTCGGGCCCGCGCTCGCCGCGGCGCTCGACCGGGCCGGCACCTGGCCACGCCGCGTCGGCCGGGTGCTGCTGTCCCTGCCGCTCGTGACGTTCTCGCCGGTCGCGGTCGCCGCCGCGTGGATCCTCGCGCAGCGGGACGGCGGCATCGCGACCATGTTCGGCCGGCTGCCGGTCAGGAGCGGCTGGCCGCCCACCGGTCAGCTCATCGCGGCCGCGGGGATGTTCGGCCTGCTGTGCGGGCTGGCGCTGCTCGTCTTCCCGCCGCTCCTGCGCGGCCGTGCGCGGGGCCGCCCGGTCACCCCCGCGTTGGTCGCGGTCGGCTCGATCGTCGTGCTGGCGGGCGTCGCCGTGGCGCTCCAGACGTTCACCGCCAGCCAGACGTTGAGTCCACGGCTGACGCTCGCCGCGCTGCAGTACCGCCTGGCGTACTTCTACTACGACTTCGGCGGCGGCGCGGCCGTCGCGACGGTCACCGGGCTGATGCTCGGCGTGCTCGGCGTCGTCGCGACGGTCATCGCCGTGGAGACGAGGCTCCGGATCGACATCGGCCCGGGCGACGACGCGGCGCCGAGGCGGCCGGGCGGCGGAGGCCGGCTGGTGATCGGCGTTCTGGCCCTGGTCGTCATCGTGATCGTCGGCGTCGTCTGCTCATGGCCGTGGCTGTCGGCCCTCTTCTCGTCCGGGCACGCCGCTCCGCTGCGTCCGTCCACCGGGCGCATCCTGGTCAACACGTGGCTACCGCCGATACTGAGCGCGATCGTCTCGGTCGGCACGGCGTTCCTGGCCGCGCTCGGGATCGGCGGCCTGCGTCCGCTCGGCCGCCGCAGCGAGTGGCTCCTGCTGGCCTTCGCGCCGTGGCTGTTCGTCGGCGTCACGCCGCTGAGCGTCGCCGACTTCGACAACGCCCGGCATCTCCACCTGATCAATCACTTCATCGGCCTGGTGCCGCCGCTCCTGCTGAGCGTGCCGTCGCTGCTCGTGCTCACGCTGTTCTGCCGGAGCCGGGCCGCGCGGTGGCGCGCGAGCGGGGCGGGGTTCTTCCCGCAGGTCGTGGTGCCCGCGCTGCCGCTCGCCGCGCTCATGGGCGGCGTGACCGTGCTGTTCGGCGCGCACGGCATGTTGTGGCCGAGCCTCGTGGCCAGCAGCGCCGACCGGCAGTCCGCGCCCCTCGTGGTGCTCAGGCAGCTGAACGGCTACGCGAGCCGTCCACCGCTCGGCGTGGCGACGCCGCTCGTCGTGGTGATCGTGCTCTTCCTCGCCGTCGGAGCGCTGCAGATCTTCTACCTCGACCGGCTGATCATCACCACCGGCCCGGCCGGTGAGGCCGAGGCGGACACGCCGTACGGGCCGCTCCCGCCCGCACATGCCCCCTGGCCCGGCTACGGACCCCAGCCTCCGGGCCCGTACGGCCCAGGTCCGTACGGCCCCCCGCCCGGCCCGTACGGACCTCCTGCCGGGCCCGGCGGCTATCGGCCTCCGCCCGGCTACCGTCCCCCGCCGCCCGC
>NZ_JBHLZP010000771.1:0-2928 GCF_042429965.1 Actinoallomurus acaciae | reverse complement strand
GCCCTGGCGGCGGCCCGCAGTCGGCGGCGCGGGCCCAACCGGACGCCCCGGGCGGCCGGCACCGTCGGTCCACGCACATTTTAGGAACCAACCGCAACGTTGCGGTTGGAAATATGGAGCGCTAGCATCCAAAGGCACAACTCCAACGTTGGAGATGCTGACTCCGGAAGGCGGGAAACATGGCAGGCAATGCTCTCGGCGGCGTGCTCCGGCTCGCGGACGATCTCGTGTTCGGGCGGATGGGTTACGGTGCGATGCAGCTCGCCGGGCCCGGGGTCTTCGGGCCCCCGAAGGACCGCGGCCAGGCTCTGGCGGTCCTGCGCGAGGT
Organism: Actinoallomurus acaciae; assembly: GCF_042429965.1. Lineage (NCBI taxonomy): Bacteria > Bacillati > Actinomycetota > Actinomycetes > Streptosporangiales > Thermomonosporaceae > Actinoallomurus > Actinoallomurus acaciae. Next base: position 2,600 of record NZ_JBHLZP010000771.1, on the reverse strand, counting down.
GGTCGAGCTGGGGATCACCCACATCGACACCGGCGACTTCTACGGCCCGGTCGTCGTCAACGAGCTCATCCGCGACGCGCTCCACCCGTACCCGGAGGACCTGCGCATCGTCACCAAGGTCGGTGCGCGGCGTGACGACAAGGGCGGCTGGCACCCCGCGCTGGAGCCCGGCGAACTGGTGACGCAGGTTCACGAGAACCTCCGGCACCTCGGCGTCGACGCGCTGGACGTCGTCAACCTGCGCCTGTCCATCGAGGGTACGGGCGATGAGCCCGTCGCCGACCAGTTCGGTGCCCTGGCGGAGCTGCGCGCGAAGGGGCTGATCCGCCACCTCGGCCTCAGCGGGGCCACCGCCGCCCAGCTCACCGAGGCGCAGGGCATCGCCCCCGTCGTGACGGTGCAGAACCTCTACAACCTCGCGAACCGGCAGGACGACCCCCTCGTCGACCGGTGCGCCGCCGAGAACATCGCCTACGCCGCGTTCTTCCCCCTCGGCGGGTTCAGCCCGATCCAGTCCCGGACGCTCACGGACGTGGCCGCGCGGCTCGGCGCCTCCCCGCAACAGGTCGCGCTGGCCTGGCTGCTCCAGCGCTCGCCCACGACCGTCCTCATCCCCGGGACCTCGGCCGTCGCCCACCTCCGCGAGAACGTCGCCGCCACGGACCTGGTCCTGAAGCCCGACGTGGTCGCCGAGCTCGACGCCATCGGCGGCTGAGAGGACCGCCGCCGTTCCCGTACGGGCGATGCTTCCCGTACGGGCGATGCTTTGCCTGGAATGGGGCGAACACGGTGTGTCGCCGTATTGCGGCTGTTACGGTGCGCCCGTGCCCCCCTCTGCTCCTCTGTCCTCCCGTCACTCACTGGCCGGGGCCGGCTGGTCGTGCGACGAGCCGGGGACCTACACCGACCTCATGCCGGCCCGGGTGCGGAACCTCTCCTGGCTCAACCCCGCCGTCCTCTGGCGGTCGCGCAACGACGTGCTGGCCCGGCGGTTCGGCGACCCGACCAACGACGAGCGGCGCCGGTGGGTGGCCCGCCAGATCGGCGCGGGAGCGCCGCCCGACTTCGCGATCCCGCGCGACGACCCGTCGTCGTTCTCGTTCATGGTGCTCGGGGACACGGGGGAGGGGGACGCCCCGCAGTACGCCGTGGTGCCCGGCTTCTTGAAGATGAGCGAGGGCACGCGCTTCGCCCTCATCGCCAGCGACGTGATCTACCCGACCGGCAGCGTCAACGAGTACGGCACCAAGTTCTTCCGGCCGTACAAGGACTACGACGCGCCCATCTACGCCGTGCCGGGCAACCACGACTGGTACGACGGCCTCGGCGGGTTCATGCGGGTCTTCTGCGGCGCGCCCGAACTGCCCGCCGAGGGCCGGCCGCGGCTGTGGTCTCGTGCCTGGTGGCGGCGGCTGTTCTGGAAGAACCCGGACGTACCCGACGAGGCGCGGCTGGCCGAGGCCGAGAGCCTGCGGTCCCGGCCCTCACAGCGGGCCGAGCAGCCCGGACCGTACTGGATGATGGACGCCGGCCCGATCCGCGTCGTCGGCATCGACACGGGCATCATCGGCGGCATCGACCGCGAGCAGGGCGCGTGGCTGCGGCGGGTCTCCCAGGGCCCCAAACCGAAGATCCTCATCACCGGCAAGCCGCTGTACGTCGACGGCGCCCACCATCCGGGTCCCATCGAGGGCGGTGGCACGGTCGACGAGATCGTCCAGGACCCCGCGTGCAACTACGTGGCGGCGATCGGCGGCGACATCCACAACTACCAGCACTATCCGGTCAAGGTCGGCGACCGCACGATCGAGTACATCGTCTCCGGGGGCGGCGGCGCGTTCATGCACGCCACGCACACGATCCCCAAGGTGGACGTCGGCGGCGTCGGCGAGGACGACTTCCGCTGCTATCCGCTGCGCGGCGACTGCCTGGCCTTCTACGGCCGGATGTACGGGCGGCGGCTGCGGATGCGATGGCTGTTCGAGCTCACCGGCGACCAGGCCGCGGCGGTCATCGCGGCGCGGATCGGCATCCGGCCGGGCCGGGAGACGAACGCGCCGGTGACGTGGCGAACGCGGCTGGTGGCGACCCTCCTGGGCGTACCGGGGCGCCCGAACCGCCGTAAGAGGTTCCGGCTGCCGGTACGGCAGGCGTACCAGCGGTTCCTGTCCCCGGCCTCCGCCTCGTACGAGCCGCCGCTGTTCAAGAGCTTCCTGCGGGTCGACGTGACGCCGGAGCGGCTGCGCATCCGCTGCTTCGCCGCGTCCGGCTGCCGCGAGCACGAGGTGTCGCCGCCCGTCGAGGACGAGATAACGATCCCGCTCACCTGACGACGATCGCCGAGTACGGGACGTCCGTCGCGCGAGGCTCGGCCTGCCGCTCCCACCGCTGTGCCCACCACCGGATCGAGCCGGACAAAGTGGTCGTACGGCGAGGCGCCGCGTGATCACGTCGCCGTTCGCCCGGCCGTGATCCTCCGTGCGGGAAGCAACAGCGCGGGCGGCAGGGCGAGGGCGGCGATCACGGCCGGCGCCAGGAGCGCGTGCTCGGCCGTCTGGGCGGACGCGGCGACCGGATGGCCGCCGGCCGGGAACGCCGCC
>NZ_JBHLZP010000770.1:0-2929 GCF_042429965.1 Actinoallomurus acaciae | reverse complement strand
CCCGGTCACCCGCACGGGCTCCACTGCGGGGGCGCCTCCGGTGCCGCCTGCCACGTCCGGGCCGCCCGGCCGATCCCGGTGAGGGAGGCCCCGGGCCACGAGCTGCCGACCACCGGTAGCTCCTCGGCGCTGTTCGCCCTGGCGGGGCTCGGCCTCGCCGGCGCGGGCGTGGTGCTGTACCGGCTCGGCCGGACACGCCGCGAGAACGGCTGAAAGACGCCCGGGAACCCTCGCCCGAGGGTTCCCGGGCGGTCTCTCGGAGACGGAGCACCGACCCGATGGTGCGGACCGGGGTGACGGGGGAGCAGGATGGGGACCATGCTTTTGCGGATCTTCACCGAGCCCCAGCAGGGCGCCGGATACGAAACCCTGCTCCGCGTCGCCAAGGCCACCGAAGAGTACGGCTTCGACGCGTTCTTCCGCTCTGACCACTACCTGAAGATGGGGGACGTCAGCGGACTGCCGGGTCCGTCGGACGCCTGGATCACCCTGGCCGGTCTGGCCAGGGAGACCCGGCGCATCCGTCTGGGCACCCTGGTGACCGCCGCGACGTTCCGGCTCCCGGGCCCGCTCGCCATCTCCGTGGCGAACGTCGACGACATGAGCGGAGGGCGCGTCGAGCTGGGTCTGGGCACCGGCTGGTTCGACGACGAGCACACGGCGTACGGCATCCCGTTCCCCGGTCTGGCCGAGCGGTTCGACCGTCTCGAGGAGCAACTGGCGATCGTCACGGGCCTGTGGGAGACGCCCGAGAACAAGACGTTCGACCACCGGGGCACGTACTACCAGGTGACCGACTCCCCGGCCCTGCCGAAGCCGGCCCAGCGACCGCGACCGCCGATCATCATCGGCGGGGTGGGCGCCAAGCGCACGCCACGGCTCGCCGCGCGCTACGCCGACGAGTACAACGTGCCGTTCCACTCGGTCGATGACACCGGGGCGGCGTACGAGCGGGTGCGCGCCGCCTGCGAGAGCGGCGGACGGGAGCACGGGTCCATCGTCCTGTCGGCCGCGCAGGTCGTCTGCTGCGGGCGCGACGAGGCGGAGCTCCGCCGGCGCGCCGACGCGATCGGCCGGACGGTCGAGGACCTGCGGGCGGGCGGCCTGGCCGGCACCCCGGCCGAGATCGTCGACAAGATCGGCCGGTTCGGCGAGCTCGGCGCCGCGCGGATCTACCTCCAGACCCTCGACCTGGAGGACCTGGAACACCTCGAGCTGCTCGCGAGCGACGTCCTTCCCCAGGTCTGACCGCCGTCGGCACGGCCGCGCCGGGGCGGGCGGGAGCCTCCCCGGCGTGGCGGTCAGAACATCGTTCGTGACAGGTACCCTGTTCGCGAAAAGGAGCGTTCCGTGACCGAGGCGACCGAGATACCACCTCCGCCGTGGCGGCGTCCCAAGAAGGCCCCGCGGCAGCGCCGGCCCCTCAGTCAGGAGCTCATCGTCGACACGGCGATGCGGATCCTCGACGCCGAGGGTCTCGACGCGCTGAGCATGCGCCGGGTCGCGGTCGAGCTCCAGACCGGCCCGGCGTCCCTGTACGCGCACGTCGCGAACAAGGACGAGCTGCTGGAGCTGATGGTCGACCGGATCACCGGCGAGCTGGACGTGCCGGCGCCCGACCCCGACCGCTGGCAGGAACAGATCGTCGAGGCGGGCGTGGAGGCCCACCGGGTCTGGACCCGGCATCCCGGCATCGCCCGCGCCGCGCTCGCCAACATTCCCCTCGGCCCCAGCTCCCTGCGCTACTCCGAGGCGATCCTCGCCATCTTGCGGGCCGGCGGCGTGCCGGACGAGCGGGCGGGCATGTTCGTCGACCGGCTGTCGCTGTACATCCTCGCGGACGCCTTCGAGGACTCCCTGCACCGCGAGCGCGGGCGCCGGACGGAGGAGGACGCGCGGGAGTACTTCGAGCAGGTCCGCGGGTACTTCCACAGCCTGCCGCCCGACCGCTTCCCGGTCATCACCTCGATGGTGGGCGCGCTGATCGACGGCGACGGCGACGAACGCCTGCGGTACGGCCTGGAGCTCCTGGTCCGCGGCCTCGCCACGTACGTCCCCGAGCGGCCGGAGACCTCGGCCGGCCGGCCCGGTTAGAACCGGCCGGTTAAAACCGGTAGGTCCGATCCGCCGCGGTCCGCGACACTGTGCGGTGTGCTGCTGACGATCACCACGACCGCGCGCCCGGCGACCGACCTCGGCTACCTGCTGGTCAAGCATCCCGGCCGGGTCCAGGCGTTCGAGCAGTCGTTCGGCACCGCTCACGTCTTCTACCCCGAGGCGGGCGAGGACCGCTGCACGGCGGCGCTGCTGCTCGACGTCGATCCGATCAGGCTGGCCCGGACCCGGCGGACGCCGGACCTGTCCCTCGGCCAGTACGTCAACGACCGGCCGTACGCCGCGTCGTCCCTGCTCGCGTCGGCGATGGCGAACGTCTTCCGCACGGCCATGCGCGGCCAGAGCCGGGAGCGTCCGGACCTGGCGGCCGCCCCGATCCCGCTGCGGATCACGCTGCCCGCGCTGCCGTGCCGGGGCGGACCCGACCTGGCCACGAGCCTGTTCGCGCCGCTCGGCTGGCGGGTGGAGGCGTGCCCGGTCCCGCTCGACGAGCGGTTCCCCGAGTGGGGCGACTCGCGGTACGTCACCCTCACGGTCGAGGGCGAGTCCACCCTCGCGGCCGCGCTGAACCAGCTCTACGTCCTGCTGCCGGTCCTGGACGACTCCAAGCACTACTGGGTGGCCGCGGACGAGGTCGACAAGCTCGTGCGCGCGGGCGAGGGCTGGCTCGCGGCGCACCCCGCCCGGGCCCGGATCACCCGCCGCTACCTCGCGAACCGCAACCGCCTGGTCCGTACGGCCCTGGCCCGGCTCGCCGACGCCGACGACGCGCCCGACGACGCGCTCGACCGCCACCCCATCGACGAGGAGCCGC
>NZ_JBHLZP010000769.1:0-2941 GCF_042429965.1 Actinoallomurus acaciae | reverse complement strand
GATGCGGCGGGGCCGGAGTCGCTCGCCGATCCGCGCCGCGTCCGTGAGGTCCTCACCGGCGCCGGGCTCACGGACGTGTCCACGGCGCCCGTCGACGCGCCTCAGGTGTGGGGGCGCGACGCCGAGGACGCGGCCGGCTTCATCGCCGGCTGGGGGCCCGTACGCCCCGCCTTCGACCAGGTGGACCCGAGCGTCCGGTCCCGTGCGCGCCAGGCGCTGACGGCCGCGCTGCGCGCCTTCGAGAGCGACGGTGCGGTACGGCTGCGGGGAACCGCCTTGCTGATCACGGCCACGCGTCCCTGATCTTCGACGCTTCGAGGCGAGGCGCCCCGCTGGCTACGATGCGGCGTGATGTCACCGAGAAGAGCGTCCGCCCTGCGCGGCGGCGACCAGAGCCTGCGCGACCATCTGATCGCCGCCGCGGAGGCGCTCATGGCCCGGCGGGGCACCGCCGGGCTGACCGTGCGCGACATCGCCCGCGAGGCCGAGGTCGCCGACGGCGTCCTCTACAACCACTTCGCCGACAAGGAGGACCTGCTCGCCCAGGCGCTGCACGCCCACGTGAGCTCCGTCGAGCGCTCGCTGGGCGCGCCGCCGACGCGGGCCGGCGCCGGCGACGTCGAGAACAACCTGCGGGCCTACATCGAGCACGGCCTGCGGCTGCACATCGCGATCCTGCCCGCCTTCGCGGGCCTGCTCGCCCAGCCGAAGGTGCTGACGCGGTTCGCCGGCCTGCCGAACCCCATGGCCGGCGGCCGCGGCCTGCGCGCCTGCCTCGCCGACTACCTGCGCGCGGAACGCGAACTCGGCCGTCTTGCGCCGGACGGCGATCCCGAGGCCGCCGCCACCATGGTCATCGGCGCCTGCCACGAGGTCGTCCTGCCGAACCTCCTGCGCGGCGTCCCCGCCGGGGAGATCGAGATCCCGCCCGGCTTCGCCGACGGCCTGGTCGCCACGGTCCTCCGCGGCATCGGCCCGTCCTGACCTGTCAGGGCGTGCGCCCGCCGGTGGTCGCGACGGGCTCCAGCCGGGGGCGCTTGGCGGTACGGCCGTCGCCGGAGGAGCGGCCCCGGAGGCGGCGGAGGAGCCAGGGGCCCAGGAAGGTGCCGGCCCAGACGAGCTCGGTCGACAGGCGCCGCCAGATGGGGACGGGCGGCAGCGGTGGGAGGGGATCGGCCCAGCTCGCGTCGGCGCCGGGGAGCTTCAGCGTGTGGGCGGCAGCCGCGGCGATGCGGGCGTGACCGAGCGGGGTCGCGTGGATGCGGTCATCGCTCCACAGGCGGGGGTCCGTGGTGACCGGGTGGTGGAACGTGTCGACCAGGATGGCGTCGTGGCGTCCGGCCATGGCGCGGATGCGGTCGTTGAAGTCGAGGACCTTCGGGCGCAGGTGGCGCACCAAGGGGGCGATCTTGGCGACGTCGGGAAAGGTGAAGGTGACCACGGTCGCGCCGGAGGCCGTGAACGCCTCCAGCATGGCCTCCAGGTCGGTCGCCACGGCGGTGGGATCGAAGCCGGGGCGGACCAGGTCGTTCATGCCCGCCATGACGGTGACCAGATCGGGGTTCAGGGCGAGGGCCGCCTCGGTCTGCCCGGCCCTGATCTGGGCGGTCAGGCGGCCCCGGACGGCGAGGTTGGCGTACCGGAGGTCCGGCTGGTGGGCGGCGAGCGTCTCGGCCAGACTGTCGGCCCAGCCGCGATGGCCGGTCGCGTCGGTGCCGTCGCCCAGACCTTCGGTCTGGCTGTCGCCGACCGCGACATAGCGCTGGTAGGGCACGGCTACTCCGTGGAGGTTCTGGTGCGCCGGTCCAGGACGGACAGGGCCTGCCGGGCCCAGCGGGCGTTCTCGCGTTCGAACGCCAGGCCGCGCAGCAGGGTCAGGTACGGACCGACGCGGTCGGCCTCGGCGAGATGCTCCTCCTCGGTGCGGCCGTTCAGCAGGCGTGTGCGAAGACGCTCGAAACGCGCGATCTTGGCTTCGGCCCAGCTCGCGCGCTCGCGGAGGGCGTTCTTGACGGCTTCGGCGTCACCCGCGTCGACCGCTTGGACCTGGACCATGAGCTCCTCGCGGATCGCGCCGGGGCGCGGGGGCGCGGCGGTGAACTCGTGCAGGGCGCGGCGGCCGGCCTCGGTGAGGGAGAACAGCCGCTTGTCGGGGCGACGATCCTGCCGGACGAGCCGGGCCTGGATCAGGCCGTCGACGGCCATCTTGTCGAGTTCCCGGTAGAGCTGCTGGGGGGTGGCCATCCAGAAGTTGGCCACCGACGCGTCGAAGCTCTTGGCCAGGTCGTATCCGGATGCCTCGCCCTCCAAGAGCACGGCCAGGACCGCGTTGCGCAACGACATGAGCCGAGAGTAGCACCCGGATATACCCACATACACTATTAATCAACGAATTGAGTATGCCGGAAGTCGTCCCCCTGGTCCGTGAGTACGGCGCCGTCGGCCGGTTCGGCGGTGGCGCGTGCGGCGGTGACCCGCGCCCGCGGGTCACCGCCGCACACGTGTCAGGCGCCGACGGGCAACGTGGACTCGGTCGACTCGTCGACCAGGACCACGCGGATCTCCTCGGGGCTGTAGTGCCGCAGCGGCACGGCGAAGACCGCGGTGGCGGCGGTGCCCTCGTACTCGGCGGTGTAGCAGAGGATCCGCGCGTCCTCCTCGTCCCACGTCTCCCGCAGGCCCGACCGCAGCAGCGGGCCGACCTGCCGGTACGCCGGACTGGCCAGCAGCTGCTGCAGGCTGGACTCCAGCGGCATCTCGAACGACCGGTCGGCGAGCGGGTGGCGCATCCGGATCCGCAGCCGCCGCAGCGGCAGCAGCCACCGGCCGTCCGCCTCCGGAGAGAGCGCGAGAAGGACCGCCACCTCGGCGACGAGCAGGACCGCGGGGCCCGCGCCGAGCCCGCCGGCCCACCGGCCGCCCGCCTGCGTGCCCAGCAGCG
>NZ_JBHLZP010000768.1:0-2955 GCF_042429965.1 Actinoallomurus acaciae | reverse complement strand
GCACGGGGTCGCGGCCGAGTTGCTCGACCCCGCCGACGCGGCGGCCCGCTGGCCCGGCATCCGGTTCACCGGCCCGGCCGTACGCGACCCGGAGGGCGGGGTCATCGACCCCGAGGCGGCGATCGCGGCGATGACCCGGCTCGCCGTGACCGAGGGCTCCGCGGCGGCGTACGAGGCGCCCGTACGCGACCTGGAACCGGACGGAGACGGCGTGCGGTTCCGCGCCGGCGCGGACACCTGGTACGCCTGGACCCTCGTCGTGGCGGCGGGTGCCTGGACCGGCCCGCTGCTCGACGGACTCGTCCCGCTGCCGCCGCTGACCGTCACCCAGCAGCAGGTCTTCTTCTTCGCGCCGCGCGAGCCCGGCCCCTGGCCGACGATCGTGCACGGCTCGTCGTCGGAGGAACTGGAGATGTACGCGCTGCCCGAGGGGCCCTGGGTCAAGCTCGGCGAGCACCTGCGGGGCACGGTCACCACCGCCGACACCCGCGACTTCGTCGTGGACCCGGAGGCGCGCGAGCGCGCGCTCGCGTACGTGCGCGAGTGGCTGCCCGGCCTCGACCCGGAGCCGCGCTCGGAGACGACGTGCCTGTACACCCGGGCGCCGGGGGAGGACTTCGTGCTCGACCGGCAGGGGCCGATCGTCGTCTGCTCGCCCTGCTCGGGGCATGGCGCGAAGTTCGCCCCGCTCATCGGCGAGCTGGTCACCGACCTGCTGGAGGGCGTCCCGCCGATCGACCGGTTCGCCCTCCGGCCGCCGTCGTGACCGGAGCGCCGGTCGACGAGTACATGAACAGTGGATTGCGCTTCGATGGCGCGGGGCGGGCGCCTGATCCCGCGGGCATCGTCGAACCCAATGAGACGGCGAACGAATCCCGTGGAACGTCGCCGCCGACGTCGTCCGGCCGGTCAGCGCGAAGATCGGTGAGTGAGCGACCGATCAGGCGTTCCGTCCGTGAACGTACGATCTTTCGGTCACACTGATCCCATGGACAAGGAACGGGTGGCCGCGTGGATCGACGGCTACGAGCGTGCCTGGCGTACCCCGGGCACCGATTCGCTGGCCGAGCTCTTCACCGCGGACGCCACCTACCGGCAGGGCCCGTACGACGAGCCCCTGGCCGGTCTGCCGGAGATCGTCGGCATGTGGGACGAGGAACGCACCGGCCCCGATGAGGTCTTCGAGATGACCAGGGAGATCGTCGCGGTCGACGGCGACACGGCCGTGGCACGGGTGGAGGTGACGTACGGCGAGCCGGACAACGAGGAGTTCCGCGATCTGTGGATCCTGCGCTTCGCCGAGGACGGCCGCTGCCGTTCCTTCGAGGAGTGGTGGTCCGCGCCCGACTAACGACCCGCGCCCGACTAACGACCCGCCCGGCTAACGGCCCGCGCCTCCGGGAGGGACGACCGGCAGACCCGACGGAGGGCCCGACTCGATGAGCTTGGTCAGCGCCTCGGTGTCGAGATGGTGTTCGACGAGGTCGCCGAGGGCGTCGAGCTGGGCCTCGCGCAGCGCGGCGAAGTCGGTGTCCGGCGCCGGGGTGAAGTCGCGTCCCGCCGTACGGGCCACGTCGGCGAGGAACGCCCGGCGGAACCCGTTGTTCTCCAGCGCCCCGTGCCAGGTCGTCCCCCACACGGAGCCCTCGCGGCAGCCGTCGAGGAACGGCTCGCCGCCCTCCACGGCGACGATCCCGTGGTGGATCTCGTACGCCTCCACCGGCTCGCCGTACGCCGAGCCGGCCGGGCGGCGCAGCGTCTTCTCCGGGGCGAACTCCACGCGCGCCGGCAGCAGGGAGAGCCCCGGGACGGCGCCGGCGCAGGACTCGACGTCGTCGAGGATCTCCCGCGCCATCATCTGGTAGCCGCCGCAGATGCCGAGTACCGGCCGCCCGGCACGGGCCCGGCGGGTGATCTCGGCGGCGAGGCCGCGCTCGTGCAGCCAGCCGAGGTCGGCGACGGTGGCGCGCGAACCGGGCAGCACGATCAGGTCGGCGTCGGCGAGCTCGCCCGGTGTCGTCGCGTACGACACGATCACCCCGGGCTCGGCCGCCAGCGCGTCCACGTCGGTGGAGTTGGAGATGCGCGGCAGCCGCACCACCGCGACGCGCAGGCCGCCGTCGCCCGCCCGCGGTGCCGTACGGCGGCCGTCCAGGGCCAGGGAGTCCTCGACGTCGAGCCCGAGGCCGTCCAGCCAGGGCAGCACTCCGTAGACGTCCCGGCCGGTCAGCGCGGTGATCTGGGCCAGGCCCGGAGCGAGCAGCTCGGGGGCGCCGCGGAACTTGTTGATGACGAAGCCGGCGACGAGCCGCTGGTCCTCCGGCTCCAGCAGCCCGACCGTCCCGTACAGCGCGGCGAACACCCCGCCCCGGTCGATGTCGCCGACGACGATCACCGGCAGCTCGGCGGCGCGGGCCAGCCCCATGTTCGCCAGGTCGCCGCGCCGCAGGTTGATCTCGGCGGGGCTGCCGGCGCCCTCGCAGATCACCACGTCGTACTCCGCGCGCAGCCGGGCCAGGCTGGCCGTGACCACCTGGCGGAGCCGCGCCCGGTGTTCGCCGTACCCCAGGGCGTCCACCTCGGCGACCGGGTGGCCGAGCACGACGACCTGGCTGCGACGGTCGGAGCCGGGCTTGAGCAGCACCGGGTTCATGTCGGCGGTCGGCTCGACGCGTGCGGCGGCGGCCTGCATGACCTGCGCCCGGCCGATCTCCGCGCCGTCGGCGGTGACCATCGAGTTGAGCGACATGTTCTGCGCCTTGAACGGCGCGACGCGCACCCCCTGCCGGGCCAGCCAGCGGCACAGCCCGGCCGTCAGCACGCTCTTGCCCGCGTCGGAGGTCGTCCCGGCGACCAGCAGCGCGCCCTTCACCGGCCACGCCCGAACGCGAGACGGACGCCGGTCGCGAGTCCGGCGGCGGCGAAGCCGACCGCGGCGGACAGGCGCACCGCGCG
>NZ_JBHLZP010000767.1:0-2957 GCF_042429965.1 Actinoallomurus acaciae | reverse complement strand
GTTCGCCGCCGCGAGGCTGGCGCCGGGCGAGTTCGACGTGCTCGCCGCGCTGCGCCGATCCGCGCCGCCCCACGCGCTGTCGAACGGCGACCTCGCCCGGGCGACGCTGGTCACGCCCGGCGGGGTGACCAAACGGATCGACCGGCTCGCCGCCGCGGGACTGGTGACGCGGACCCGCGACCCGGAAGACGCTCGTGGACGCGTTGTGGCTCTGACCGCGGCGGGCCGTGACCTCGCCGACAGGCTCATCCGCGTGCACATGGCGAACGAGGCGGCCATCCTCGAGGCGCTCGACGGCGACGAGCGGCACCTGCTCGCGTCCCTGCTCGGCAAGCTGCTCGCCTCCGTCGAGGCCGGCCAGGGCACGAAATATCGCGATTAAAGGTCAATTCACGACATCGTTTGTGGTCAGGGGAATTCACCGGCGCGGGGAAAACGTCCGTCGTTCCTCGGCATCGTGAACTGACCGGTACTGGACAGGGGCGAACGGTAAAGCCTGTATCGGCGGGGTGGGATTGCAAGACGACGTTCATGTCCGCTTGGTCGGATCTGATGCGCCGTGTTATCGTTCGGGCCGTTTGTTCAAAACTAAATAGGTTCGTCTGTGGTGAGGAAGCCGGTCGAAGTCCGGCACTGTCGCGCAACCGTGGGTCACCGAAAGGTGACAAGTCGGGTCGTCCCACATCGACGAATGTCAGACCCACTGTCGCGAGTTGCAGGGGTGGTCGGCCGCCCGGTGCGCATCGTCCCTCGTCTCGCATGCAAAGGACGAGGCGTGGACCGCACCCTTCGCAGACATCGACGGTCGACTGTCACGGTGCTGTCCGCTGTAGCCGGCATCGTCGCGGCGACGGTCATGTTCGGCTCGATCGCCGCCAGATCGGACACCGGTGAGGACGGCGCCCGAAGCAACGCCACGTGGCTGTCGCATCGGCTGGCGTCCGACGGGACGTTGCAGAACCCGAACGGCGGAGCGCTGCCGGACCACGGGCTGATGATCGACACCCTGTTCGCGATGCACGCCGCCGGTGAGGGCGAACTCGCCGACCCGATCGTCAGGTACTTCGACGACGACAAGCACGCCACCGACTATTACACCTGGGACGGCCTCGCGCCCGGCATGGGCTACGACAAGGTGATCGTCGCCGGGGCCACGGCCAAGGTGCTGGTCGCCGCCGAGGTCGCCGGCCGGAACCCCCGCGACTTCGGCGGCCACGACATGGTCGCCGAGACCGAGGGCACGATCATGACGTCCGGCCCGGACAAGGGCCGCGCCAGCGACTACTCGAAAGACCCCGCCCTGGCGGACCTGGTCTATAACAACTCGAACATGTTCGGGCAGGCCCTCGCCGTCATCGGCCTGGCGGGCGTCGGCCGGAACAACCAGCCGGCCCTCGACCGGCTCCTCACACAGCAGTGCTCGGAGGGCTACTTCCGGATCTTCTTCGGCTACATCCCCACCACCGAGACCGGCGACGAGGTCACTCCCGACGGGCAGAAGCTCTCGACCTGCGACGAGGGAAAGGCCTACGACCAGTCCGCGCCGGACGGGGACGCCACCGCCATGTCCCTGTCGGCCCTGCTGGCGGCGCGGCGGGCCGGCGCGACCGGGCTCGACGGCCCGATCGGCAAGGCGGTGAACTGGCTGAAGTCGGTCCAGGACCCCGGCGGCGGCTGGGGCGGCGGCGTCAGCACCGAGGCGCCCAACACCAACAGCACCGGGCTCATCGTGCAGGCGCTGACGGATGCGGGCGGCGCCGATGACGCCGTGCGGCGCGGCGTCGCGTATCTGTCGTCCGCGCAGGTGACGGCCGGCGCGGACGGCGGAGACCCGCTCTCCGACCAGATCGGCGCGATCGCCTACACCCCGGAGGACTACCAGAGCGCCAAGTCGACCGGCATCACCGGAATGGACACCTGGGTCCGGGCCGGCGCGCAGGCCGCCCTGGGCCTCGCCCGGATCGGCTTCTACGACCTGACCCAGGGAAAGTCCCTGCCCGCCCCGGGCGGGGGCTCCACCACCTCGCCCACCCCGACGCCGAACCCGACCAGGACGAGCCGGCCCAAGCCGAAGCCGCGCGGCTCCGGGAACCAGGCGGCGCCCGAACCGCGGCCGAAGCCCAGGCCGCGCGGCAGCACGACTTCGCCGCGGCCCACCTCGTCCGCCACCCCGACGCCCACGACGACGCCCCAGGCACAGACGACCGGGCCGAGTCCGGCCGAGCGGCTCGGCGCCTACCTGGCGGGCAGGCTGGTGAACGGCGACCACGTCGAGGTCACCGAGGGCGGCCAGACCTACGTCGACTACGACGCGACGGTGGACCTCATCCTGGCGTTGCACGCCCTCGGCCGGCAGCCGGCCGCGGCGGCCAAGGCGTCGCTGTTCATGCTCGAGCCGCAGTCGATCCGGGAGTACGCCTACGACGCGGCGTACGAGAAGAGCGCCGCGTACGCCGAGCCGCTGGCCAAGCTCGAGATCATCGCCCGGTTCCTGCAGACCTCACCGAGCGCCCCCGGTGACATCGCGACGATCGCCGGCCGGCTGCGCGAGGGCCTGCTGGCGCTCAAGACCCCGGCAGGCCACTTCGTCGACCGCGGCGCGCACGTCGACTCGGACAACCTGGTCACCAAGCAGGCGTGGGTGGTCCTCGCGCTCACCGCGAGCGGCGTCCCCGGCGACACCATGCCACTGAACGTCCTGCTGAACAGCCAGTGCTCCGATGGGTCGTTCCCGCTGAACCTCGCCGCCGCGGGCTGTGCGACCGGTGATCTGGCCTCGACCGCCGCGGCGGTGCAGGCGTTGAGCGGCCGTTCTCTCACCGGCGCCGCGGGCTGGACCGACCGCCGCGTCACCGCCCTGCGCAAGGCCGCCGCCCTCCTCACCGCCCGTACGCCGGGCGACGGGCTGCTGCGAACGAGTGGCGCCGTCGACCTGCCGCTGAGCGCGCGCGTCGCCG
>NZ_JBHLZP010000766.1:0-2963 GCF_042429965.1 Actinoallomurus acaciae | reverse complement strand
TCGCTGTCGGCCGGCGAACGGCAGCTCGTCGCCCTGGCCCGCGCCTTCGCGTCACCGGCCCGGCTGGTCATCCTGGACGAGGCGACCTGCCACCTGGACGCCGCGGCCGAGGAACACGCCGAGCGGGCCTTCGCCGCCCGGCCGGGTGCGCTCATGGTGATCGCGCACCGGATGACGTCGGCCCGGCGCGCGCGCCGCGTCCTCGTCCTGGACGGCACCCGCGCCTGGCTCGGCGCCCACGGGGACCTGCTGGAGGACTGCCCCCTCTACCGGGAGCTGCACGGCCACTGGTCGGCCGAAGGACGCACGCCGGCGGTTCGCTGATCGCCTCGGGTCACAGCCAGCCGGCGTCGTCGGCGATGCGGATGGCGTCGACGCGGTTGCGGGCGCCGATCTTGCCGATGATCCGCGAGATGTGGTTGCGGACGGTGCGGACCGACAGGAACAGGTGACCCGCGATCTCCGCCGACGACGCGCCCTGGGCGGCCAGCCGCAGCACGTCCACCTCGCGTTCGGTCAGCGGGCTCTCCGGGCGGTGGAGCGCGGCGAACGCCAGCTCCGAGTCGATCACCCGCTCTCCCTGGGCGACGCGGCGGACCGCGTCGGCCAGGTCGGCCGGCGGCGTGTCGATGAGCAGGAAACCCATGACGCCGGCGGCGACGGCCCGGCGCAGCTCACCGGGGCGGCGGCGGTTCGCCATGATCACGGTCGCGCAGGACCGCAGCTCCTCGTGGAGGGACCGGACCACGGCGAAGCCGTCGTCCATGCCCGCCCCGAGGATGACGACATCGGGTTCGAGTTCGAGTGCGGTCGGAAGCGCCTTGTCCGCCGACTCCAGCGCCGCGGCCACTTCCATGTCCGGATGTCCGGAAATTAAGGCGACAAGGCCGCCTCTGACGAGATTCATATTCTCGACAATGAGAATGCTGATCACTTTCGCCTCGTGGCATAGTCGATTTCGGCCGGACGAAATCAATCCCTTCGTCCGGCAAACTTCTACCGGCAGCGTATGAACGTACGCTCAGGTCATGGATAACCGATACCGGTCCACCTGAGGTCGAGACGATCAAGGTCGCGCATCATGGACTCCCGAGGGGCTAGGGCCAGTGCACCCCCAAGGTTGGATGACAAGCGGTGATCAGTCAACGCCCAGCAGTGGCCGAGAAAGGCCCTGACGTCGGCGAATATTTCACCGATCAGGCGACAGAAAGCTCAACCGCTTGTTTTTAGGACGAATTACCGTTCCGAAATTCAATGGTCCGGCCATTGCGCCATACGCGCGCCACCTGCGGAACCCCCGGCCGGTACGCGAGATGGATGTGTGACGGCGCGTCCAGTATCAGTACGTCCGCACGTGCGCCGGGGCGCAGGTGTCCGACGTCCGTCCTGCGCAGCGCCTTCGCCCCGCCCTCGGTCGCCGCGCGTACGGCCTCCTCCGGCGTCATCCGCATCTCCCGTACGGCCAGCGCGACGCAGAAGGCCATGCTGGAGGAGTAGCACGAGCCCGGGTTGCAGTCGGTGGCCAGCGCGACGGTCGCCCCGGCGTCGATGAGCGCGCGGGCGTCCGGGTACGGCTGGCGCGTGGAGAACTCCACCCCCGGCAGCAGCGTCGCGACCGTGCGTGAACCCGCCAGCGCGGCGACGTCCTCGCCGGACAGGAAGGTGCAGTGATCGGCCGAGGCGGCGTCGAACTCCACCGCGATGGCCACGCCCGGCCCGTGCCCGAGCTGGTTCGCGTGCAGCCGTGGCACCAGCCCGGCCGCCCGCCCGGCGGTCAGGATCTCCCGCGTCTGGTCCGCGTCGAACGCCCCGCGCTCGCAGAAGACGTCGACGAACCGCGCGTACGGCGCGCACGCCTCCAGCATCGGCCCGGTCACGAGCCGCACGTACTCGGCCGGGTCGGTGTCCGCCGGCACGACGTGGGCGCCGAGGAACGTCACCTCGTCCACCAGCGAGGCCGCGATGCGCACGGCCCGCTCCTCCTGCTCGACGGTGAGGCCGTAGCCCGACTTGCACTCGACCGTCGTCGTCCCCTGCCGGGACATCTCCGCGACGAGGCGCCGTACGTTGGCCCGCAGCTCCTCGTCGGAGGCGGCGCGCGTCCGCTCGACGGTGGTGCGGATGCCTCCGGCGGCGTACGGGCGGCCGCTCATCCGGGCGGCGAACTCCTCGGCGCGCTCCCCCGCGAAGACCAGGTGCGCGTGGGAGTCCACGAACCCGGGCAGCACCGCGCGCCCGCCCGCGTCGTACGCCTCGTCGGCGGCGGGCGCCCGCCGCGACGGGCCCGCCCAGGCGATGCGTCCGCCGTCGATGACCAGCGCGGCGTCCTCCATCAGCCAGCGGTCCTCGGCCGCCCCGGCCAGCTCGCCGATGTTCGTGATCACGGTGCTCACGCCGCCAGGATTTCACCGGTGAGACGGCGGGCGGCACCCCCGGGGCCCGCGCGCCGTCTCACATCCGAGACATCACGGGCGCAGGACGACCTTGCCCCGGTTCTCCCGGCGCTCGATGATCCGGTGGGCCTCGGCGGCGTCCTCCAGCGGCAGCGTCCGGTGCACGGCCGTGGTCAGCCGGCCGCGGGCGTACAGGTCCCACAGCTCCCGCCGGTGCCGCTCGTACTCCTCCGGCCGATGCGCCACGAAGGGGCGCATGGCGAAGCCGATCAGCGACTGCCCGTGCACCCGCAGCTCGTTCGCGTCCACGGCGCCGCCGACGGCGTTGTAACAGACGAGCCGGCCGAGCGGGGCCAGTGCCCGCAGCGCCGCCGCCTGGACCGTGCCGCCGACCCCGTCGACGACGACGTCCACCGGCTCGCCCCAATCCTCGTCGTAGGCGACGACCGCATCGGCACCGAGGTCGTGCAGGAAGGCGGCCTTGCCGCGGTCGCTCACGGCCGCCACCACCCGCTCGGCGCCCATCTCCCGCGCCAGCCGCACGGCGAGGTGGCCCACGCCCCCGGCGGC
>NZ_JBHLZP010000765.1:0-2991 GCF_042429965.1 Actinoallomurus acaciae | reverse complement strand
CGGGGCGGCGCGCGACGAGCTCGCTGTTGAGGGCGCCGAGCGGGCGCTCGGCGCCCGCCCGCGTGACCGCGCTCTGGATGGCGAGATCGGCGAGCCGGGCGATCCCGTCGTCGCCGACGGCCGCGACCGTCGAGGGCAGCGCGGTGCCCTTGCGCGCCGCGCCGCCCTGGATCTCCGGCCCCTCGGCGGCGTTGGTCTCGGTGATGTCGAAGTAGTCCCCGTTGACGGCGGCGACCGCCCGCTGGGCGTCGGCCGCCTGGGACAGGGGCCGGGCCTCGCTCACCTTGCCCGTGACCAGGTCGACGCCGACCGCCCGGTCGCGCAGGTCCGCGTTCAGGACGTGGACGCGGGTCCAGCCGGTACGGCCGAACGTGTCGAAGGTGGTCCGGACGATGCCGGGTGCGACCGGCTGGTCCACCCGATCGGCCTCGACCGACTCCCCGGGAACGGTGGTCCGGTACGCGGGGTGCGTGGGGACGGGACGCGCCTGGGCGACGGGTATCGCGCCGGCGAAGGCGGCGAGGGTGAGACCGCCGACGGCGACGGCGGTACAGTACGCTCCCCGCATGCCCGACGAACGTTCCACGACCCCGGATCTGCGGACCGATCGACCGACTCCGGCTCGGATGTACGACTATTACCTCGGCGGCAAGGACAATTTCGCCGTCGACCGGGACGCGGCCGAACAAGTGCTCAGCGCAGCCCCCGAGGTGCGGATCCTCGCGCGGGAGAACCGGGCGTTCCTCGGCCGGGCGGTGCGGTACCTCGCCGCCGAGGCGGGCATCCGCCAGTTCATCGACATCGGCACCGGGCTGCCGACCCAGGGCAACGTGCACGAGGTCGCCCAGGCCGTCGACCCGTCCACACGCGTGGTCTACGTCGACAACGACCCGATCGTGCGCGCCCACGCGCACGCGCTGCTGCCCGCCGACGGCACCACGGCGGTCATCGAGGCGGACATGCGCGACCCGGGCCCGATCCTGGACCATCCGGACCTGCACCGGCTGATCGACTTCGACGAGCCGGTCGCCGTGCTGTTCATGTCGGTGCTGCACTTCATCGCCGACGAGGAGGACCCGTACGGCCTGGTGGCGGCCTTCCGCGACCGTTCCGTGCCCGGTAGCCACCTCGCCCTGTCCCACATCACCTCGCCGGAGCAGAACACCGACGGCGCCACGGCCGCCGCGGACGTGTACAAGGCCCGCGCGACCTCCCCGGCCGTCCTGCGCACGCCGAAGGAGATCGGTTCCCTGTTCGACGGGTACGAGCTGGTCGATCCCGGCCTGGTCTTCCTGCCGCAGTGGCGCCCGGACACGCCGGCCGCCGCCGCGAACGCGGACTCGGTCTGGATGCTCTGCGCCGTCGGCCGCCGGTAGGCGGCCCCACCCCGGCGCGGTGGCCGCCCGGCCGACGGCTAGCGTGGCGGACAGACCACTCGGTGACGCCACGCGAGGAGCAGAGACGGTGAAGACGCGCGAGGTCCATCTCACGGCACGCCCCCGGGGCTGGCCGACGGCCGACGACTTCGCTCTCGTCGAGGTCGAACGGCCCTCGCCGGGCGACGGCGAGGTGCTCGTCCGCAACCTGTTCATGTCGGTCGACCCGTACATGCGCGGCCGGATGAACGACGTCAAGTCCTACGTGCCGCCGTTCCGGCTGGGCGAGGTGATGACCGGCCGTGCCATCGGCGAGGTCGTCGAGTCCCGCTCCCCCGACCTGGCGGAGGGCGACGTCGTCCTGCACGAGCTGGGCTGGCGCGAGCACGCGTGGGGCCCGGCGAAGCGGTTCCGGCCGCTGACCCCGATCGAGGGCGTCCCGCTGTCGGCGTACCTGGGCGCGCTCGGCATGCCCGCCCTGACGGCGTACGTCGGGCTGCTGGACATCGCCGAGATGAAGGAGGGCGACACCGTCTTCGTCTCCGGCGCCGCGGGCGCGGTCGGTTCGATGGCCGGGCAGATCGCCCGGCTCAAGGGCGCCCGGCGCGTGATCGGCAGCGCCGGCTCGGATGAGAAGGTCGCCTACGTCACCGGCCGTCTCGGCTTCGACACCGCGTTCAACTACCGGTCCGGCCCGGTGCACCGGCTGCTCGCCGACAGCGCCCCCGACGGCGTCGACGTCTACTTCGACAACGTCGGCGGCGACCACCTGGAGGCCGCGATCGGCGCGTTCAACCGGGGCGGCCGGGCCGCGCTGTGCGGCGCGATCTCGGTGTACAACGCCACCGAGCCGCCTCCCGGCCCGCGCAACCTCGCCCTGCTCGTGGGCAAGCGGGCCACCCTCAAGGGGTTCATCGTCACCGACTGGGGCGACCGGTACGACGACTTCGTCCGCGACGTCGGCGGCTGGATCCGCGACGGGAAGATCACCTTCGAGGAGACCGTCTTCGACGGTGTCGACCACGCCGTCGAGGCGTTCCTGG
Source organism: Actinoallomurus acaciae (assembly GCF_042429965.1). Taxonomy (NCBI): domain Bacteria; kingdom Bacillati; phylum Actinomycetota; class Actinomycetes; order Streptosporangiales; family Thermomonosporaceae; genus Actinoallomurus; species Actinoallomurus acaciae. The sequence continues at coordinate 572 of NZ_JBHLZP010000765.1, read as the reverse complement.
CCATGCTGCGGGGCGAGAACCTCGGCAAGATGATCGTCCGGCTGTAGGCCCTGGTCCGTACGCGCCGAGCGAGTCCGGGGTCATGGAGCTTCGTCAACTGAGGTACTTCGTCACGGTGGCGGAGGAGCTGCACTTCGGACGCGCGGCCGAGCGGCTGACGATCGTGCAGTCCGCGGTCAGCCAGCAGATCCGCCGCCTCGAACGGGAGCTGGGCGTCGAGCTGTTCGACCGATCGCCCCGGCGGGTGCGGCTGACCGAGGCCGGGGCCGCGTTCCTGCCCGAGGCCCGCGCGGTGCTGGCGGCCGAGTGGCGCGCGCTGGCCACGGTCGGCGACTTCGTCGCCGCACGCGGGACCGTCCTGCGCATCGGCACGAGCGCCGGCATGGGCGAGCGGCTGGAACGGGTGCTGGAGGCGCTGGAACGGCAGGCGCCCGGCACACGGGTGGAGCTGGCGTCCGCGCCACCGGAAGAGCGGCTGCGACGCGTCGCCGACGCCCGGTGGGACGCGGCCTTCGTCCGCGGGTCGGTGGCGGCGCCCGAAGGCGTGCGACGGATCCCGGTGTGGCGGGACG
>NZ_JBHLZP010000764.1:0-2995 GCF_042429965.1 Actinoallomurus acaciae | reverse complement strand
AGCCGCGCGCTGATCGTCGCGGCTGCGGGCGGCGGCCTCGTGGCGCTGGTGGCCGCCGCCGCCGTGGTCATCCCGCGTGGCCGGGCCCGCCACTGGCGCCCGGCCGGGCGTGAGGACGACGGAGAGGCCGTTTCCGACGGTCCGTGAGCCACGCCGGTCCGTGGGTTACGCGGGCGGCTACTCCTCGTCGAGGATGGCCAGCCGGGCGGTGCCGCTCACGTCGGCGACCGTCGGCCGGACACCCGCGACGCGGCACAGCAACTCGATGTCGTGCTCGAACGCGGTGTCCAGAACGTCCTCGGCGCCCATCTCCTCCAGCGCGCGCCGCGCCTCGGGCGAGTTCGCCTCCCCGTCGCCGCTCTCCCCGAGGTCATCGACCGTCTCGCCGTCGCGGTAGACGAGGAACGCGAAGTCGGCGTTGATGCTCATGTAGCTGGACACCGCGAAGGTTCCCGCCGAGAGGCCCGGTTCGTTGACCGCCCGCCACCCGTTGTCCTCCACGAGCAGCGTGTGCGGGCCGAGCGCGAAGGCGGCCACGGCCGTGTTCGGCTCGGCCTCCTCCAGGTCGGAGCGCTCCAGCAGGTCGGACCACGTGCCGGTGGTGACCTGCGACGGCTGGGCGCCGAGGCGCCGCAGCGCCTCGTCCGGCTCGACGTCGTGGATGACGGTCACGCAGTACGCCTCGTCGTTCAGCCGCGTCAGCCACGCGGTGTGATCCTCGCCCGGCTCTTCCGCCTGCGAGACCTGCCCACCGTCGCGCCAGACGACGGTTCCGTCCTCGCGGCGCAGCACGACGCTCTCGCGCTCCACGACCAGTTCGTCGCCCGGCCCGCCCAGGTCCAGCACCGGGGAACCGTCGTCGGCGCGTACGCGGAGCATGCCGTCGTCGTCGAGCGTGAGCTGCGTACGGCGGTCGCCCCCGTAGTAGCCGTCCCAGAGCCAGCGTCCGTCCTCGCCGTACAGCACGATCCGGCAGTCGTCGCGATGGGCCAGCACCGTGCCGCCGTCGGCGGAGGTGAGGGACTGCCGCCGCAGCGTCTCGCCGCGCCGCAGCACCGAGCCCCGCGCCACGTCGGCCACCGGCGCCGGAGGGTGCGGCCCGGTCCTGACCTCCCAGACCGCGGTACCCGCGTCGTCGAGGAGCGCGATGCCGCCCTCATCGTCGACGACGAGCCACTGCGCGCCCGAGCCCGCCGTGCCCGACCGCCAGACCGGTCCCCCGCACAGGTTGCGGACGACGAGTTCGCCGTCCTCGGTCAGGTCGGTCCAGCCGTCGCCGGCCCACCACGTGTCCGTCGCCCAGACCGCCCGGTGCTCCGGGTTGTAATACAGCACCAGGTTCCCGTCGTCCTGGTGCACGAGGGTGTAGACGCCCGAGATCGAGGTGAGCGACTGGTGCCGCAGCCGCCCGCCACGGCCCAGCTCCGGGCCGCCGTACACGTGCGGGTGGGCCGGCGGGGGCGCCGCCGACAGGTCGCGCATGTAGTCGCGCCAGAGCGTTTCCCCCTCGGTGTCCACCAGGCACAGGTCCCGCGTCTTGCGGTCGCCGTACGGGAGGATCCGCCAGGTCAGGAGCGTGTCCGGCTGCTGCTCCATCCACTGGACCAGCGGGACCAGCAGCGTGTGGCTCCAGCCGTAGCCGCGCGCGCTCATGCTGACCTGCAGCGAGCCGTCGGGGTTGCGGGCCACGGTGTGGCGCCTCTTCCCGCCTTCCCGCAGCAGGTAACGGTCGCCGGTGATCGCGGCGACGGGCGCCGCGTCGCCCAGGGCCGCCGACTCCACCGGGCCGGTGCGCGAGTTCATCAACCGCACGCGTTGCCCGTCGAGAAGCTCGAAGTCGCCGTCGTCGGTGAGGACGAGCGAGCGGGCCTCCGGCGCCGCGTAGCCGGAACGCCAGATGAGCTCGTGGCCGTCGTCGGGAGCCTCGACCTGGACCGCCCCGCCGATCCCGAGGAGCAGCCGCCCCGCGACCGGCCGGTCCGGCTCCCCGGCCCGCCACCGGACCTCTCCGACGCTCTCGTCCGTCACGGTCGCGACGCCGTCGGCGTCGTACCGCAGCACGAACCGGCCGGACGGCGAGGTGAGCGACTCACCGTCGCGAAGCCGATTGAACTGGATCAATTCCTGCACAGATATCTCCACTTCACGTCGGTGGAAAGACGGCGACGCCCATTCATGTGGTTAATTCCGCATACGGAGAGGAGGGGAGAACGGTTCATGCGCCGGTGTCGTCTCCCCCGAATCGACCACGGCGTACGATGATCAACCGGTTTTCCGGTTTGGCGTTGAAAGGGGGAGACCGAGCGGTCCGCGCCGTATCTCGAAGACAGGCAGGTGGCCGATGATCGGACAGGTCGCCTCGGTCGCGTTTCTTCTGTCGGCGACGAGCGTGCCGGCCCATGCCCGCGCATTGGACGAGGCGGCCGAGCGCATCGACGACTACGCCGTCGTCCTCACCATCGAGCCCGACGGGCGCCTGCACGTGGCCGAGCGGATCCGGTACACCTTCGCCCCCGGACCGGGGCGGCACGGCATCGAGCGCTGGATCCCCGAGCGCATGCGCTACGACGTGCGCCACGACCGGGTTCTGCGGTTCAGCGGGTTCCGCGTGACCAGCCCGCCCGGCCCCGCGGGCGCGTTGACGCTCCGCGAGGACGACGGCACGGAGAAGCTGCGCATCGGCGATCAGCACCGGACCGTCACCCCGACCTACGCGATCGACTACGACGTCGACGGCGCGGTGACCCGCGACGACTCCGGGATCCTCCTGAGCTGGAACGCGATCGGAGCCGACTGGAACGTCCCGATCACGCGCGCCGGCGTGACCGTACGCTCGCCCGCCCCCGTCCAGGGCGTGACCTGCGCCGCGGGCGCCGAACACGACACGGCGCCGTGCGAGCGGGCGACGTCGGCGGGCACCACCGCGACCTTCGCCGCCACCGGACTGCCCGGCCTCGCCGGGCTCACCGTCCGCGTCGGGCTTCCACGGGGTTCG
>NZ_JBHLZP010000763.1:0-3005 GCF_042429965.1 Actinoallomurus acaciae | reverse complement strand
CCGGCGGCCAGGGTGATACCGGCCCGGACGCCGGGCGTGCCGGGCAGCCGGTACGGCGCGCCGGGCTCGGGCGTGCCCTCGGCCCATGCCGTCGTCGCGCCGGGGCGCACCGGGGCGAGGACGAGTTCGGTCTCGGTGTTGGCCATGACGACGGCCTGTTGCGCGTCGGCCGTGACCCACTTTCCGATGTGCCCGTTCGGCCGCCAGCGGGCCGCGGTGTCGATCAGCGACTGCGCCGTGTAGCGGACCGTCGAGCCCCCGCCGCTCGCCGCGGGCTCGACCCGCCGGCCGTTGTTGCGGATCCGGTTCCCGCCGATGGCGGGGGCGCTGAGCGCCGAGGCCACGTAGATCCCCTCCAGACCGTTGCCCCAGAACTCGTTGGCCTCGATGATCATGTCCGTCGCGGCCTCCTGCGTGCCCCCGGCCAGGTTGTGCTGCCAGTACCCGTAGCGGCCGTTGCAGCTGATCCGGTTGCCCGAGAAGGTGTAGGGGCCGGGGGTGTTGCCGACCGCGACGCCGTCCCAGACGTTGTCCTCGATCACGCAGCCGGTGACGATCCCGCCGCGTCCGGCGACCGCGGAGGTGCCCAGGGCCGAGATGTCGTAGCCGGCCTGGTGGTTGGCGATGAGCGTGCAGCCGGAGACGATCAGGCCCTCGGCGCCCCAGTCGGAGATCCCGAACCGGTTGGCCTCCGAGTGGCAGCCGATCACACGGATGCCACGGGTCGGTGCCCACTGGCGGTTCTGCAGTTCGAAGAAGATGCCGCTGGTGCCGTTGCGCACCGCCGTACAGGAGGAGACGGTGCACCGCTCGGTGGGCCCCCAGCCGCCGGTCCCGATGCCGATGCCGGCCCCGCCCAGCCACTCGCCGTTCTCCAGCCGCCCGCAGTGCACGACGAGAAGCCCCTCCACGAAGGAGTCCTGGAGGAAGTCACAGCCGAATCCGGTCGCGGGCGTGTCGTGGATGTACAGGTCGCGGAACCGGCCGCGCAGGACGAACTGCAGGCCCAGTCCCTTCGCGTACACGTCGTACTCGGGCAGGACCATGCCCGAGCCGTCGATCTCGAAGTGCGCGAAGGTGCAGTCGGCGATCGGGTTGCCGGGGCTCGCCCCGTGCCGCAGGGCGGTGAAGTAGGCCAGCGGTGTGGGGGCTTCGGGGTTGCCGGGGTTGGACAGGGCGAAACACGTGGCCGCCGGGCCCGCCCCGATCAGGGAGACCCCGCTGCGCCAGATGGTGGCCTCGTCCTGGATGACGTACAGCCCGGACGGGCAGTAGACCGTCCGGGGCCGGCCGTCCGAGGCGCAGGCATCTCCGAGCCGGTGGACGAGGGCCTGGAGCGCGGGCTGGTCGTTGGTCTTGCCGTCACCGGCCAGGCCGTGGTCACGGGCGTTGTGGACGAACGGGTCCGGCATCCGCTCCTCCCAGGTTCGCGCCCATGTCGGCCGTTGGCGAGGCCTGTGGCGAGGCTTGTGGCGAGGCCTGGACCTCCAGGCCGTCGATCAGCGCGCGGCAGCGTTCCAGGTTCTGCAGCGCGCGCTCGCGCAGCACCGTGAAGCGCTGCCGCAGGCGTTCGGTGCAGGCGTCGCGCTCGTCCCACAGCCGGTCGAGCTCGGCCAGGAGGGGCCCGGTCTCCCTCCGCGCCACGCCGGTCAGCGCGGGCGCGCCGACCACCTGCGCGAAGTCGAAGACCTTGCCGGCGTAGGGCAGCGGCAGGACGGGCACCCCGGCGCTCGCGGCGAACATCACGAAGTGCAGGCGCATGCCCACGGCGAAGTCCAGGTGGCGCATCAGCCCGGCGATCTGCGCGGGGCGGTACGCGCGGTTGAGGATCCGGGCGGTCTCGGGGGCGTTCATCGCCGACAGCACCGCGTGGGCGTGCGTGATGTCGCCCCGTTCCATCGGCACGAACACCGTCTGGGCCTGGAGCCGGCAGGTCATGAAGTCCGCGGCGTTCGCGAGCAGCTCGTGGTAGCTGGCCTCGTCGAGATGGTCGGCCGCCCGGCCCGGCTCGCGTACCGACATGCCGACCAGGCGGTCGTGACTGTCGATGCCCTCGCGCAGCAGCATCTCCTCGGTGAACTCCTCCGGTTCGAGCAGGATCGCGGCATCGGCGGTCACCGAGATCTGCCGGCCGACCCCGGCGTTCTCCAGCACCAGGACCGATTCGTGGTCCCGTACCGTCAGATCGGTCAGGTTCTCCACGACCTCGCGGACGACGCGGATCTCCGCCCGGTCGGTCAGCGGCCCGGCGCCGATCGCGTAGCCGAAGGTGGGGATGCCGAGTTCCTGCGCCAGCCGTACCGGCCGCAGGACCGCGCTCGCCTGGCCGTCGTGCAGGACGCCGCCTCCCCCGAGGACCAGCAGGTCCAGCCCGGTCTCCGCCTCGATCAGCCGGTTCTGTGACACTCCGGTGTAGGGCACCGCGGTCACGCCGAAACGGTGCCGGCTGTCCTCCGGGTGACGGCTGAAGATGATCAACTCCGCCGTCGGGCGGATCTGCCGGAGGCCGTTCAGCACGCAGGTGAGGATCGCCTCGTCGCCGAGGTTCAGGCCCCCGTAGGAGCCGAGCACTCCGATCCGGAGCACGCGATCCCCGGAATCCGGCATCCCCCGATCACCACCTCGGCACCGACCTGTGACGATGTGTGTTCACTCCACCATCGCATCCCGCGGCGGACCTGCGTCAACAGGGCACCGAGGACATCTTCGCGCCGGGCGGCTGGATCATTCACTCCGGGCGGCCGGGTCATGCCCGGCGACGAGGCGGGCCAGCTCGACGCGCGAGCCGATGCCGAGTTTGCGGAAGGCCTGGCCCAGGTGGAACTTCACGGTGTGCGGTGAGATGAACATGCGGGTGGCGACCTGGGGGTTGGTCAGGCCCTCGGCGACGAGCGCGGCGACGGCGCGTTCGGTGTCGGTGAGCGAGGCCCACCCGGAGGCCGGGCGCTCCCCCGGCCGGTCGCGGCGCCGGACGCCGAACTCCCGCAGCCGGACGCGGACGCGGG
>NZ_JBHLZP010000762.1:0-3012 GCF_042429965.1 Actinoallomurus acaciae | reverse complement strand
TGGGCGCCTCGGGCACCGGCGGCAGATCGCGGCGCCGCGCCGGGGGCGCCTCGGCCTTGATCTCCGGCCGGGGCGCGGGCTTGGCCTCCGGTTTGAACTCCGGCTTGGGTGCGGCCGGCTTGGGCGCCGGCCTGCGCGGACCCGGCTTCGGCGCCGGGGCCTGAGGCTTCTTACCGTCGGCCGACTTGGCCGGCGGTCCTCCGAATGCTTCCTTAAGTCTGCGAACGACCGGCGCCTCGATCGTTGAGGACGCCGACCGGACGAACTCGCCCATTTCATTGAGCTTGGCCATGACGGCCTTGCTCTCCACACCGAATTCCTTGGCGAGCTCGTATACCCGGACCTTTGCCACTGCACTCCCTACTCGGTCCGGGGACGTCCTCGGACCGTCGCTACCTTGCGGTAATCATCGCTGCGTGCTCATCGAGCGCTCATAGCAATCTCGACCTGCTTCCGACTAGACGTCGCTTACGAACCGACCTGCTGGGACTCGAGCCATTGGCGAAGCATGCGAACCTCGAGCGGCCCCGTCCGGCGAAATGCCCGGGGGAACGCCCGACGACGCTCAGCCAGCTCAAGACATGCCAGGTCGGGGTGCAGGGAGGCGCCCCTACCCGGCATTCGCCCGCGCGGGTCAGGGATCACAGAATCCTCGACCACGACCAGGCGCAGCAGGTCGGACTTGGCCGTGCAAATCCGACAGCCCACGCATGTACGCCGTGGGACCGCGCGACCACGAACCATAAGTCTACCGCGTCGGCGCGTCGGCGGGACCTGCCGCATGCTCCCCTTCGGAGGAAGATCCGTTTTCGGTGTCCGGGCGGATGTCGATCCGCCACCCCGTCAGACGGGCGGCGAGACGGGCGTTCTGCCCCTCTTTGCCGATCGCCAGAGAGAGCTGATAATCAGGCACGATGACCCGCGCCACCCGCGCCTCGGCGTCGATCACCTCGACGTGGTTGACCCGCGCCGGGGACAGGGCGTTCCCCACGAACTCGGCGGGCTCATCCGACCAGTCGACGATGTCGATTTTCTCCCCGTGAAGCTCGTGCATCACGTTGCGCACCCGGCCGCCCATCGGCCCGATGCAGGCGCCCTTGGCGTTCACGCCGGGTTTCCGCGACCGAACGGCGATCTTCGTACGGTGGCCGGCCTCGCGGGCGATCGCCGCGATCTCGACCGTGCCGTCGGCGATCTCCGGGACCTCCAGCGCGAAGAGCTTCTTGACCAGGTTGGGGTGGGTGCGGGACAGCTTCACGAGCGGCCCGCGGTGCCCCTTCTTGACCTGGACGACGTAGGAGCGGATGCGCTCGCCGTGGTCGTAGTTCTCCCCCGGGACCTGCTCTTCGGGCGGGATCACGCCCTCGAGCTTGCCGAGGTCGACCAGGACGTTGCGCGGGTCCTTGCCCTGCTGGATGACGCCCGCGACGATGTCGCCCTCGCGCCCGGCGTACTCGCCGAACGTGAGCTCGTCCTCGGCGTTGCGCAGGTGCTGCAGGATCACCTGCTTGGCGGTGGTCGCCGCGATCCGGCTGAAGTTGGTGGGCGTGTCGTCGTACTCGCGCGGCTCGGCGGGCTCGCCCTCGGCCTCGGCCTCGTCGGCGGGCGTCTCGGTGGCCCACACCGTGACGTGGCCGGACTTGCGGTCGAGCTCGACACGGGCCTTCGGAGCGGCGCCCTCGGTGCGGTGGTACGCGATCAGCAGTGCTTCCTCGATCGCCTTGACCACGAGCTCGAGAGAGATGTCCTTTTCACTCTCGAGACTGCGCAAAGCCGTCATATCGATGTCCACGAGGCCTCCCCCTAGTCCTCGTCGCCGTCGGGATCATCGTCACCCCGGCGGTTGAACTCCACCTGAACCAGCCCGCGAGCGAGCTCGTCGTAACCGAGCCGTCGCTCCTGGCCGTCGGTGTCGAGCACGACGGCCTCGTCATCGGCCGCCGAGACGCGGCCGGTGACCTCCTCGCCGCCGGACAGCGTCGCGCGTACGAGGCGGCCGCTCGCGCGCCGCCAGTGCCGTGGCTGGGTGAGGGGACGGTCGACCCCCGGTGAGGTCACCTCGAGGACGTACGGCCCCGAGCCCATGGCGTCGCCCTCGTCGAGCGCGGCGGAGACACGCTGGCTCACGACCGCGATGTCGTCGAGACTGACGCCCTCGTCGCCGTCGACGATCACGCGTACCTGGCGGCGTTTGCCGGCCGGCGTCACGATGACGTCCTCAAGGTCGAACCCGGACTCGGCGACCACCGGCTCGAGCAGGAGCATGAGCGTGGCCCGCGCCTGGTGGCCGGGCCCTCCCCGGCCCCGCTGAGCGCGGCCGGAGTCGGCGTTGACGCTCATGAGGCCTCCTTCATGTGGCCGCACGGCCGATGCACGGGTGGCCGCCCGGTGCGTCCACTCCGCACATAAGACTATCCACAGCTGCGGGCGCCGGGTGCCGCATCGCCAGCCGACGGGCGCGCCCTTGTGGAATGCTTGCGCACCTGAGTGGAACACGATGGACGGAGGCACGCTTGGAGGCGTTGCGGTCCGTGACCCCGACGCGGCGTGCGGTGCTCGGGGGCTCCGTTGCGGCGCTCGTGACGACCACGGGATGCACGAGTGTCGGGCCGGGCGAGGCTCCCTCCCCCGGTCCCGAGGTGACGCTGCTCAACGGGGTGATCGCGAGTGAGGCCGCGCTCATCGCCCTGTACGACGCGGTTCTCGCCGCTCACCAGGGCCTGAGCGGGCGGCTCGGCAAGTTGCGCGAGCACCATGTCCAGCATCTCGCGGTGCTCAAGCGCCACTACGTCCCCGGCAGCACCACGGGCACCGCGACGCCCGAGCCGCGGCCGTCCGCCGCCGCGCCCCGCACCGAGTCCGGCGCCCTCAGCGCCATCCGGAGCGCCGAGCGCAAGGCGGCCACCGCGCGTGCCGACGAGGTGCGCCGCGTGTCACCGGGGCTGTCCCAGCTCCTCGCCTCCATCGGCGCCTGCGAGGCCGGGCACGTCCAGGAGCTCACATGACCGGGCG
>NZ_JBHLZP010000761.1:0-3025 GCF_042429965.1 Actinoallomurus acaciae | reverse complement strand
CTTCCACCTCGGCCGGCACGAGCGCGGCGCGGTGCGCGCCGACGCGGCGGGTGCGGCGGCGTACGGCGAACGGGACGAGGGCCATGGCCAGGCCGGCGACGGCCACGAAGGTCACGAGGACCAGGCCGGGCCGGTACTCGGCGAGGACCCCCTCGGGCGTACGGGCCGGGGGACCGTCGCCGGAGATGACGGCGGTGGTGACGGCCAGCACCAGGGCGGCGCCGACCTGGGCGGCCGTCTGCACGAGCCCGGCCGCCAGGCCCTGTTCGTCGTCGTGGATCCCCGCGGTCGCCTGGACGTTGATCGAGGGGAACCCGAGCGCGAAGCCGATGCCGAGCAGGATCGCGGTCGGCAGGATCGCCGTGACGTACACCGGGTGCGTGCCGATGGGCAGGAACAACACGTATCCGGCGGACATCGCCGCCAGCCCGCCGACGATGAACCGCGCCGTGCCGAACCGGTCGATCATCGTGCCGGCGAACGGCGCGCTGAACGCGACGAGCAGCCCGGTCGGCAGCAGGGCGAGCGCCATCCTCAGCGGCGCCCAGCCGAGCACGTCCTGCAGGTAGAGCGTGATGATGAACTGGAACGACGTGTAGGAGCCGAACAGCGCGACGATGGCGAGGTTGGCCCGCACGAGCGTGCCCTTGCGCAGGATGCCGAGCCGCACCAGCGGGTGCCGCACGCGGCGCTCGACGTACACGAACGCGGTGAGCAGCAGGATCACCCCGGCGAACAGGGCGAGCGTCACCGGTGAGGTCCAGCCCCGGCCCGGAGCCGACACCAGGTCGTAGACGAGCAGGAGCATCGCGCCGGTGGAGGTCAGCGCGCCGAGGATGTCGTGACCGCCGGAGGAGGCGGGCGCGTCGCGGGGGATCAGCGCGAGTCCGGCGGTGAGCGCGACGATCGCGATCGGCACCGGCATGAGGAACGTCCACCGCCAGCCGATGCCGGTCATCAGTCCGCCGAAGATCAGGCCGGAGGAGTAGCCGCTGGCGCCGAAGACCGTGTAGATCGACAGCGCCTTGTTGCGCATGCGGCCCTCGGCGAAGGTCGTGGTGATGATCGACAGGCCGGTCGGGGCGGTGAACGCCGCGCTGACGCCCTTGATGAATCGCGTGGCGATCAGCAGCGGGCCGGAGTCGACGAGCCCGCCGAGCAGCGACGCGACGGCGAACACCGCAAGGGCGATCAGGAAGACCCGCCGCCGGCCGAGGAGGTCGGCGGTACGGCCGCCCAGCAGGAGCAGGCCCCCGTAGCCCAGGACGTATCCGCTGACGATCCACTGCAGGCTCGACGTCGTCAGGTGCAGCTCGGTGCCGATCGACGGCAGTGCGACGCCGACCATCGACACGTCGAGGCCGTCGAGGAACAGCACGAGGGAGAGCACGGCGAGAACGCCCCACAGGCGTGCGGGCCAGCGCTGCCGACGGGGCAGGTCGTTATCGGACAAAAGGGATTCAGGTGTCACGGTCGTGGTCACCGGACCGAAGTTACATGCGCATGCATTGAATGTCCACGCATTTAATGTGCTTGCATTGAACTGGCCGGGATGGTATGTTCCGGCCATGAGCGATGCCGGTGAAGAGGTGGTCGTCGGGCGCTGGCGCGACCTGCTCGCCTGCTACAGCAGGGTGTCGTGCGCGCTGGACCGCGCGCTGCAGGACGCACACGGCATCGGCATGAGCGAGTTCGAGGCGCTCGACCGGCTCGTCGACGCGACGTGCGAGCAGCGCCGCATGCACGACCTGGCGGGTGACATGTACCTCAGCCAGAGCGCGCTGTCCCGCACGGTGGCCCGGCTCGAGCGGGCGGGTCTCGTCGAGCGCACCATGTGTGCCGACGACCGCCGCGCGATCTTCGTAACGCTCACCGAGGCCGGCCGCGAACGCCACGCGCAGGCCCGCCGGACGCAGCGTGCCGTCCTCTCCGAACACCTTGTGCCCGAGCCCGTTCCCGTACGGGCGCACGCCTGAAATCCCCCTCCTGACCTCACCCGGCGGTCCCGTCTCGTCGGTGTGCCCGTGCGTGACCAGGTCAGGGGGCCGGTGAGCGGCTTGTAGCACAGCGGTAACAAGCGGGACCCAGTGCCGAAACGCCCCCTCGTAAAGATCGTGGTCAAGTCGTCTCCGGGGAGAGGGTGAGCGGATGACTGGCCGCTGCGTCGTGGTCGGGTACGGGAGGGCGGCTCATCGTCCCGCCGGAGCGTGGCCTCGTCTCGCGGATCCGTATGGACCTTACTATGTAAAGGCCGCGGGCCATGGCGCGCCGCCCGGTCCTCCCGGCATGATCCGCCACCGGCCGGAGCCACACCGGGCCGGTCACGCGGAGGTGGCCGGGTCGTGAACGCCGAGCCGCTGGCCGGGTTCACCGTCGGCGTCACGGCCGCACGCCGCCGTGAGGAGCTGTCCGCCCTGCTGGAGCGCAGGGGCGCGCGGGTGGTGTACGCGCCGGCGATCCGTCTGGTGCCGCTCGCCGACGACACCGAACTGCTCGATGCCACCCGCGAGCTGCTGGCCGAGCCGGTCGACGACGTGATCGTCACGACGGGCGTGGGCTTTCGCGCGTGGGTGGAGGCGGCGGAGGGCTGGGGCCTGCGCGACGACCTGGTCAAACTGCTGAGCGACGCACGCATCCTCACCCGCGGGCCGCGGGCGAGGGGCGCGGTCCGCGCGGCCGGGGTGACCGAGACCTGGTCGCCGGAGTCGGAGCGCTGGGAGGAGGTCCTGCGCCACCTGCTGGAGGAGGACGACCTCGCCGGGCGCCGGATCGCGGTGCAGCTGTACGGCGAGCCCACACCGCAGCTGACCGGCACGCTCCGCCGCGCGGGCGCGCGGGTCGTGGAGATCCCGGTGTACCGGTGGGCGCGCAGCGACGACCCGACACCCCTGCGCCGCCTGGTCGGGCAGGCGGTGTCCGGCACGGTCGACGCGATCACGTTCACCAGCGCGCCCGCGGTCGCCGCCACCCTGGCCGTCGCGGCCGACGACAACCTCGAAGGAATGCTCCTGGGCGCGCTGCGGAC
>NZ_JBHLZP010000760.1:0-3029 GCF_042429965.1 Actinoallomurus acaciae | reverse complement strand
CGCGGCCCCGGCCGGCGCGGCCCGGCTGACCGCCGCAGAGCTGCGCACCGACGCCCTGAGCACCCCGCTCGGGATCGACGACGCCACTCCCACCCTGAGCTGGGTGCCGCGCTCCTCCGGGCACGACGAGGCACAGACCGCCTACCAGGTCGAGGCGGCGTCCTCGCCGTCCCGGCTGGACGATCCGGACCTGTGGGACTCCGGCAGGGTCGCCTCGGCGGACCCGGGCGCCTCCTACGCCGGCCGGGCACCGGCCTCGCGGCAGCGGGTCTGGTGGCGGGTCCGCGTCTGGGACGCCCGCGGCGCGGTCTCACCCTGGACCGCGCCGTCCTGGTGGGAGATGGGACTCCTGACCAAGGGCGACTGGTCGGCGAAGTGGATCGGCGACGACCGGTGGATCAACCGCCGGCCCACGCCGGTCACGGTCGCCGTGCCCGCGCGGGACGCCCGGTACGTACGCCTGGACGTCACACGGCTGGGCCTGCCCATCACCGAGGGGAGCTCGCTGCTGTCCCGGCTCCAGCTCGCCGAGATCGTCGTCTCCGACTCCGCCCATCCCGATGACGACCTGGCCAGGGGCGCAGAGGTCACCGCGTCGGAGGTGCGCGACTATCCCGGCAAGTGGGAGCCGCCCTACCTGACCGACGGGTCGCTCACCACCGAGCAGGCGCCGTACGGCTACACGAGCCCGGCGTACTCCTCCCAGGACCCGGGCCACCACATCTGGCTCCAGCTCGACCTCGGCCAGAGCCGCCACTTCGACCAGGTGTCGCTCTACCCGCGCACCGACGTCATGACCGCCGACGCGAAGACGCCGAACTTCCCGGTCGACTTCACCGTGCAGACGTCGGACGACGGAACGTTCACCACGGCGGCCACCGTCACCGGGCAGCGCCCGCCGCCCGCGTACCACGCCGACCTTCCCGCGCTCCCGCTCCTGGCCCGGCAGTTCTCCCTCGGCCACGGCGTGCGCAGCGCCCGGCTCTACGTCACCGCCCTGGGCCTCTACGAGGCCACGATCAACGGCAGGCCGGTCAGCGACGCGGTGCTGGAGCCGCCGAACACCGACTACCGCAAGCGCGTCGTCTACTCCACCTACGACGTGACACGGCTGCTGCGCGAGGGCGGCAACGCGATCGGCGTACGGCTCGGCAACGGGACCTACAACGTCGCCCCCACCGCCGACCGGTACACCAAGTACGTCGGCGCGCAGGGGCCGCCGCGGCTGCTCGCCCAACTGGAGGTGACGCTGTCCGACGGGTCGACCCGGCGCATCGCCACCGACTCCTCATGGCGCACCGAGCTCGGGCCGACCACCTACTCCCAGTGGTACGGCGGCGAGGACGAGGACGCGCGGTCGGCGAAGACGGGATGGGACCGCGCCGGCGCCGACCTGAGCGGCTGGACACCGGCCGTGGAGACCCCCGATCCGGGCATCGCCCTGGCCGCGCGGATGTCCCCGCCGATCGTCCCGGTCGGCGCGGCGCACACGGTGCGGGTCACCCGGCCGGCCGCCGGGACGTACGTCTTCGACCTGGGCGCCAACGTCGTCGGCTGGCCGGTGCTGCACCTCAGGGGCCCGCGCGGTACGACGGTCACGGTGAAGCCCGGCGAGCGGCTGGGCGCGGACGGCCTGGTCGATCAGGGCACCATGATCGCCGGAGGCGACCGCACCCCGCCGATCGCCGACCACTACACCCTCGCGGGCACCGGCACGGAGACGTGGCATCCGCGCTTCGTCTACCACGGGTTCCGCTATCTGCAGGTGACCGGCCTGCCCTCGCCGCCGTCCGCGAGCGTCGCCGACGCGGTCATCCTGCGCGCGGACAACGCGACGGCCGGTTCGTTCACCAGCTCCGACCTGCTGCTGAACGGGATACACCGCATCGTCGGCAACGCGATCGCCGGCAACATGTTCAGCATCCTCACCGACTGCCCGGACCGGGAGAAGCTCGGCTGGCTGGAAGAGACCCACCTGGAGCAGGGCTCGATCACCCGGGACTTCGACGTCGAGGCCTACTACCGAGACGTCCTGCGGAACATCGCCGAGGCCCAGCTGCCCGACGGCCACGTGCCGGACATCGCACCCGAGTACGTGGTGTTCAGCGGCTCGGCCCGCGACGACCCCAACTGGGGGAGCGCCATCATCATGTCGGCCTGGCAGCACTACCAGGCGTACGGCGACCTCGGCACGCTCCGGACCTACCTTCCCGCGATGCGGGGCTACTTCGACTACCTCACGTCCAAGGCGAGCGGCTCCCTGCTCGACTACGGCTACGGCGACTGGGCGAGCACCGACTCCTCCACCCCGGTCGGGATCGCCGCGACGTACGGGTACTACCGGGACGCGGTCGCGCTCGGCGCGATCGCGCGCCTGCTCGGCGCGGACGCCTCCGGCTACGACGCCATGGCCCGGAAGATCGCCGAGGCGTTCAACGCGAAGTACCTCAAGACGGACACCTACGGCTCGGGCAGCCAGGCGAGCGACGCCTTCGCGCTCGACATGGGCGTCGTCCCGGCCGACCGGCGGCAGGCCGTCACCGACCATCTGGTCGCCACCATCCAGGCGAAGGGGTACCACCTGACGGTCGGCGAGATCGCGCTCCCCGCGGTGTTCCGCGTGCTGTCCGCCGCCGGTCGCGACGACGTGCTCCTGCGGGTCGCGCAGCAGGTCACCGCGCCCAGCTACGGCTACCAGGTGGTCCACGGCGCGACCTCGCTGACGGAGTACTGGGACGGCCCCACCGGCTACGGCTCGCAGAACCACTTCATGCTCGGCGCGATCGACGAGTGGTTCAGCGCGGGTCTCGCCGGGATCCGTCAGGCCGACGGAGGCGCCGGCTACCGGCAACTGGTCATCCGGCCCGCGGTGGTCGGCGACCTGACCGGTGCGAGCGGCACGTACGAGACGCCCCGTGGGCAGGTCGCGAGCTCGTGGCGCCGCGACGGCCGTACGCTCCGGCTCGACGTGACGATCCCGGCCGGCGCCCCGGCCCGCGTCGAGGGGCCGCTGCTCGGCGGGCGGCCCG
>NZ_JBHLZP010000759.1:3050-3412 GCF_042429965.1 Actinoallomurus acaciae | reverse complement strand
CCGTCCGTGTTCGCCGGCGGCGCGCTGGGCCTCCTGCCGCAGGCCGCCGGCCGTGCCCTCCGCCTGCGCCAGCATGACCGGGACGTCGTTGACCACCGTCTCGACGGTGTTCGCGAGCGCCGCGGTGTCGCGCGCCGCCTTCGGTGTCCGGGCCGCCTCCACGAGACGGCGCGCCGCGGACACGACGTCCTTCGGCGACGTCCGCAGCGTGGCCGCCACGTCCGACAGCGCCTCCGCCTGCGCGATGGAGTGCTCCACCGCGCGCCGTCGCGTCACCGCGACAACGCGGCGGACTCCCGAGGCGACGCTCTGCTCGGACACGATGCGGAACGAGCCGATCTGCGACGTGTGCTCCACATGCG
>NZ_JBHLZP010000759.1:0-3030 GCF_042429965.1 Actinoallomurus acaciae | reverse complement strand
GGAGAAGTCGCCGAACGACAGCACGCGTACCGCCGGGCCGTAGTCCTCGCCCTCCAGCGACACGGCGCCGGACGCCTTCGCCTCCTCCGGCGCCATGACCTCCACGCGACGCGGCGCGTCGGTCAGGATCCACTCGTTGACCAGCCGCTCGACCGCGGCGAGTTCGTCGGCGGCCGGCGGGCCGGGGTGGGTGAAGTCGAACCGCAGCCGCCGCGGCTCGACCAGCGAGCCCGCCTGGCGCACGTGCGGGCCCAGCACCGCGCGCAGCGCCGCGTTCAGCAGGTGCGTCGCGGTGTGGTTCGCCGCCGTGTCCGCGCGGGAGGCCGGGTCCACCGTCAGCGACACGGTGTCGCCGACCCGCAGGACGCCCGCGCGGACGCCGACCCGGTGCAGGTGGCCGCCGCTGTCGTGCACGACGGTCTCGGTGATCTCGCCCAGCGCCCCGTCGCGGCCGAGCACACGCACGGTGCCGCGGTCGCCGACCTGCCCGCCGCCCTCGCCGTAGAAGGGCGTGCGGTCCACGATCAGGTCGGCGTCGGAACCGGCCGCGACCGCGTCCACGGTCGTCCCGCCCGAGAAGAGCGTCGGGACCGTGCCCTCGGCCCACAGGGTGTCATGGCCGAGGAACTCCGTCGCGGGACGGCTCACGACCGAGGCGGGCAGCACGTCGTCCACCCGGAGCCGCTGATCCGCCCTGGTGCCGCGGCTGAGCTCCCGGTGCCGCCGCAGCGCGTCGTCGAACTCCTCGCGGTCGAGGCTCACGCCCCGTGCGGCGGCCAGGTCACGCGTGATCTCCACCGGCAGTCCGTACGTCGCGAACAGGTGGAACGCGTCCGCGCCGCTCACCCGGCCGTGCCGGGCGACGACCCGGTCGAGCCGGTCGAGGCCGCGCCGGACGGTGTCGCCGAACTCGTCGCGCTCGGCGAGGATCGCCGCGGTGACCGCCGCCCGCTCGCCGACCATGCGCGGGTACGTCGGGCCGAGCGACCGCACGACCGCGTCGACGATCGGCTCGAGGTCGAAGCGCTCCCGGTGACGGCCGATCGCCATGGTCACGCACTTGCGGATGAGGCGGCGCGGAATGTAGCCGCGGCCCTCGTTGCCCGGCCGGACGCCGTCGGACATGATCGCGACGGCCGCGCGCATGTGGTCGGCGATCACCCGGTGGTGGTGCAGGATCTCGCCGCCCTCGCCCAGGACGTCCTGGACCGTACGGACCAGCGGCGCGAGGAGGCTCGTGTCGTAGACGCTGCCGAGGCCGTTCAGCGCCAGTTCCATGCGCTCCAGGCCCGAGCCGGTGTCGACGCTGGTGAACGGCAGCGGCCGCAGCACCCCGTCGAGGCCCTTGTCGAACTGCATGAACACACCGGCGTTCCAGATCTCGATGTAGCGCCGTTTCGTGTCGAACGCGCCACCGGGCACGTACGCGGGGCCGAACTCCTCACCGGTGTCGAGGAAGACCTCCGTGCACGGCCCGCAGGGACCGCTCTGGCCCGCCGGGCCCCAGAAGTTGTCCTCCGCGGGCAGCGCGACGATGCGGTCGCGCGGGATGCCGACCCGCTCCCAGGCCCGCGCCGACTCCTCGTCCGCCGGCAGGCCCAGGGCCTCGTCACCGCCGAACACGGTGACGAGGAGACGCCGCGGGTCCAGGCCGAAGTCGCCGGTCAGCAGCGCGTACGCGAGCTCGACCGCGCGCTCCTTGAAGTAGTGACCGATCGACCAGCTGCCGAGCATCTCGAAGTAGGTGATGTGGTGACGGTCGCCGACGTCGTCGATGTCCTTGGTGCGGACGCAGCCCTGGACGTCGCACAGGTCGGGCGCGGGCGGGACCTTCTCGCCGGTGAAGTACTTCTTCAGCGGTGCCATCCCGGCGTTGACGAACAGCAATGTCGGATCGCCCACCGGCACGAGCGAGGCGCCCTCGATGCGCCGGTGGCCGTTGCGTTCGAAGAAACGCAGGAAGGTCTCGCGAATGGTGTCGCCGTCCGTCGCGGGCACCGTACGGCCCTCCCTCCGGCGACCGGAGTCCGGCCGTCCAGGTCGTTCACGTCTTTGCGGCATCGTAGGAAGGCGACGCTCGCGGACACGAACGAATTTCCCCGCCGGAAGGCCGCCGGTCGGAGCCCGGCCGCTCTGGTCCGGCGTCCCGCGGGGTCCTACGGTGGCGATGTTCGCGTGATCGGCGGCCGACGGGGGAGCCCATGCCCGAGATCTCGTCCCTGCGTCCGGGTGACCCCCGGAAACTCGGCCGTTACCGTCTGGCGGGGCGCCTCGGCGAGGGCGGTCAGGGCGTCGTCTACGCGGCGACCGGCCCGGACGGTTCCCGGGTGGCGCTGAAGGTCCTGCACGCCGAGTGGGCGGCGGACGAGCGGGTGCGAGCGGGCCTGGCCAAGGAGGTCGCGGCGGCCCGGCGGGTGGCGCCGTTCTGCGTCGCCCAGGTGCTGGACGCGAACCTGACGGAGTCTCCCCCGTTCGTCGTCACGGAGTTCGTCGACGGTCCCACGCTCCTGCAGTCGGTACGGGCCGAGGGCCCGCGGTCGGGTCCGGCGCTGCACCGGCTCGCGGTGGCCACCGCGACGGCGCTCGCCGCGATCCACGAGGCCGGCGTCGTGCACCGTGACTTCAAGCCGGCCAACGTGCTGCTCGGCGCCGACGGCCCACGCGTGATCGACTTCGGCATCGCCCGGACGCTCGACGGCGGTCCCACGCTGACCGGCGGCATCGTCGGCACGCCGGCGTACATGGCGCCGGAACAGTTCGAGGAGCGGACGATCGGGCCGGCGGCCGACGTGTTCGCCTGGGGCTGCGTGATGGTGTTCGCCGCGTCGGGCGCCCCGCCGTTCGGCGGGGGCAGCCTCGCCGCGATCAGCAACCGCGTCCTGCGGGGGAGTCCCGGCCTCGGGCCGCTGTCGGGGCCGCTGCGGGACCTCGTCCTCGCGTGCCTGGCCAAGGACGAGCGGGCGCGCCCGTCAATGCGCGACGTGCTGATCTGGCTGCTCGGCCGGCCGGACGCGGCACGGGCGCCGATCG
>NZ_JBHLZP010000758.1:3085-4903 GCF_042429965.1 Actinoallomurus acaciae | reverse complement strand
GATGGACAGCGCGTCGCCGTCACCGGTCGTGTCGTACGGAACGGCGGCCGGGGGCCGGCGGTCGCCCTGCGGGCGGAGCTGGACGCCCTGCCGGTCACCGAACGCACCGGCGTCTCCTGGGCGTCGGCGAACGACGCCATGCACGCCTGCGGCCACGACGTGCACCTCGCCGCGCTGGTCGCGACCTGCCGCGCCGCGGAGCGCATCGGCGTGGACGTGCCGATCCTCGCGGTCCTGCAACCGCGCGAGGAGACCTCGCCCTCGGGCGCCGAGGACATCGTCGACTCCGGCATCCTGACCGACCACGACGTACGCGCGATGGTGGCGGCCCACGTGCAGCCGCGCCTGGCCGACGGAGTCGTCGCGGTCACCCCGGGGCCGGTCAACGCCGCCACCGACGAGTTCGAGGTGACGGTCACCGGGCTCGGCGGCCACGCCGGGTACCCGCACGTCGCCCGTGACCCGGTGCTCACCCTGTGCCAGATCGTCGTCAGCCTCCAGCACCTGGCCAGCCGGCGGTTCGACCCGGTCCTCGGCGCGGTCTGCTCGGTCGGCCAGATCGGCGGCGGCACGGCCGCCAACGTGGTGCCCGAGACCGCGTCGGCGCGCGGCACCGTACGCGTGATGCGCGACTCCGATCGCGCCGTCGCGGCGTCCCTGATCACCGAGATCGTCACCCACACGGCCGCCGCGCACGGCTGCGAGGGCCATGTGCGCTTCTCATCCGGAGAGCCGGTGCTGGTCAACGACCCGGCCCTGGCCGCAGGCGCCGCCGGCCGCCTCACCGACGACGGCGTGACCGTCGACGCGGGCTTCCGCTCGTACGGCGCGGACGACTTCTCCCACTACTGCGGCGTGACACGGGGCCTGATGATGTTCATCGGCACGGCACCCCCGGACGCCACCGACGCGCCCGGCCTGCACACCGAGCGCTTCCTGCCGGGCGACCACATGGTCGGCCGCACCGCCGATGCGCTGCTGGCGGGCTACCTCGCGGCGATCCGGACGGCCGTCGGCTAGCCTGCCGCCGTGGACGTGCGGAGCGCGACAGACGGCGACCTGCGGGCGATCGCGAAGATCGCTCTGGCCAATGACGACGATGACGGGGCCGATCCGGGTTACGTCGCCCACCTGCGTGCCCACGGGCGGTTCCTCGTCGCGGAGAGCGGCGGGACGGCGGTGGGGTACTCCGCGGCCCGGCAGCTCGGCGGGCTCACACAGCTGTGCGACCTGTTCGTCGACCCGGCACGGCACGGCGGAGGCACCGGGCGGCGCCTGCTGGACGCCGTGTTCGACGCCGGCGGGGAGCGGTCGACCTTCGCCTCGCGGGACCCGCGGGCCATGTCGCTCTACGTCCGGTACGGCATGGTGCCGCGCTGGCCACTGCTCTACCTGGAGGGGCCGCCGCTCGCCGGGATCCCGGCCGAGCGGGTGCCGGCGGACGTGGCGGCCGCCGCCGAGCAGGAGCTGAACGGGCGCGACCGGTCGGTCGACTACGCCTTCTGGACGGCGACGCCGGGCGCCACCGGGCTGATCGTCCGTGCCGGGGGCGAGGTCGCCGCCGCCGGGGTCGCCGGGCCGGACCACCTGTTCCACCTGGTCACCGCCGACGGCGCCGACCCGGCGGCCACGCTCCGCGCCGCACTCGCCACCTTCACCGTCGCACGCGTGGATCTCTGCCTGCCCGGACCGCACCCCGCCCTGCCGCTCCTCCTGGACGCCCGCTGGCGGATCGAGGACGCCGACCAGCACATGTCCAGCCGGCCGGACCTGATCAGCCCCGGCGACGTCCTGTCGCCCTCCTTTGCCTGACCGAGG
>NZ_JBHLZP010000758.1:0-3045 GCF_042429965.1 Actinoallomurus acaciae | reverse complement strand
GACCAGGCCGCGGCCGGCATCCTCACCGCCGCCTGGCCGCCGCCCGTCTTCCGTGACGAGGGGCTCGGCCCGGCCGCACTCGCCACCATCGAGTCGCTTCTGACCGGTCGCACCGAGGCGGAGATCACCGCTGACCCCCGGCACGGCGCCGGCCTCGGCGAACTGGTCGACGAGGGCGCGGGCGTCGCCGAGTGCGGCGTGCTGACCGTGACCGATACCCTCACCCGCGCCCTGGCCGCCGCGCCGGCCTCGGAGACGTCCGTGGGTCCGTGGGCCGACGCCGCGGTGCGGGGCCTGGCGGCCGTCGCGCGGCACGCGGTGGAGCGAGAGCACCGGATGTACTGCCTCTCGTTCGTCTAGGTCCTGGCACTACTCGCCCAGCGGCGTGGTGTCGCCGCCGTTGAAGAAGCGGTTGAGCCAGTCGAGCGAGCGGGTGCGCAGCACCTCGTCGGCCAGCTTCTTGCCGGACGGCGTCTGGAGCGCCGCGAGCGAGCTGTCGATCCACGGCTGGATGTTCTGGTTGCCCTGTTCGCGGTACTCGATCGCCTGGACCAGGCACTCCAGCTTGTCCGCGTCGCGCGCACAGCGTGCCTCCAGGCTCGCCTTGTCCTCATACTCCGCGACGCTGCCGCAGATCATGTCGGCCACGGCGGGCGGCAGGCCGCGCGTCTGCTCGGCCGTCACCTGCTCATTCGGCGCGCGCTTGACGTAGGCCTTGGCGAGATAGGGGATGTCGGTCAGCCGCGTCTCCTGACTGTCGTGGAACAGGCTGAGCAGCGCGGCGCGTTCGGGATTCGCCCCCTCCAGCACGGCGACGATCGAGGCGAGGGCCGCGGCGCGGAACGAATGGTCCGCGATGCTTTCGGGATCGCTGACCCCCGCGACGAGCCAGCCGGTGCGCTTGTATCGCTTCAGCAGACCGATCTCGTACACGAAGCCCGTCAACTGTGCCAGCTCGTCCTGCATTACTGCCCCCTTCGACCGAGCGGCCGGGCGGTGTTGACCCGGCCGTAGAGAAAATCCTTCCCCGACACCGGCGATAACCACCGGCCGGAGGATGCTCCTGTGGATGTCGAGCCGCCGAGGCGGTGACGTCGGCGGGGGGTGATCCTCGATCAGTTCCCGGTCCTTCGGCCCGCGCGGCCGGGCGTGTGGCCGGTATGGCCTGCCGTACGGTGGCGGCATGGAGGTTCTCGCCAGCCGGGTGCTGCTCCGGCCGACCGACCTGGACCGCAGCCGCGCCTTCTACCGTGACACGCTGAAACTGCCGATCTTCCGCGAGTTCGCGACGCCGGGCGGCACCGGCACCGTCTTCTTCGTCGGCGGCGGTTACCTGGAGGTCTCCGGGCACTCCGACGCGCCGCCCGCCGAGGGCATCGAGCTGTGGCTCCAGGTCCGTGACATCGCGGCGACCCGGCGTGAGCTCGAAGGCGTACGGGTGCTGCGCGAACCGGAACGCGAGCCGTGGGGTCTGATCGAGATGTGGATCGCCGACCCCGACGGCGTACGGATCTGCGTCGTCGAGGTGCCCGACGACCACCCGATGCGCCGCCGCGACTGAGCGCCGAGTGTCCGTGACAGACCCGGCGCGGATGGCGCAGGCCTTCGACGACCTGGCGGAGGGCTACGACGACGATCACCATGACGAGGTCGCCCGTGCCCTCCTCGCGCTGGTCGGCGCGCCCGCGGAGAAGGACAGGATCGCCGACGTGGCCTGCGGGAGCGGCGCGGCGGCGCTGGCGATGGCCCGGACACGCTCACGCGCGGCCACGCCGGTGCTGGCCGTGGACCTCTCCGCGGGCATGATCACGGCCGGCCGGGCCCGGGCCGCGCGGCTCGGCCGCGGGCACGCGGTCGACTGGAGGGTCGGGCCGGCGGTGTCGTTGCCCGTGGCCGACGCCGTTCTCGATCTGGTCGTGTGCGCCTCGTCGCTCCACTTCCTGGGCGTCCGGGCACTCCCGGACTGGCGGCGTGCGCTCAGACCCGGCGGGCGAGCGGGCTTCACCCTGCCGGTCGCGTCCCGGTTTCGTCCGTCCGGCCTGTTCGCCGACCTCGTCGCCGCCGACCTGCCGCTGCCGCACACGGCGGAAGACGCGCTCACGCTCGCGACGGCCACCGGCTTCGTCGACGCCGACGCCCACGTCTTCACGGTCGGGTCCCGCCCCGTCGTCCTGACCGTGGCCACGAATCCGGGGAGGAACCACGATGCCGGCTGACGCCACGGCTCATGTACGCACCGCCCTGGAAGCCGCGGAACGTTTCTGGATCTCGGATCTCGCCCTCAGCCGGTGCTGTCGACCCGCACCTGGTCCAACGCGTAGAGAGTTCTAGTTCGGCAGGGGCAGGCCGCTGGCCGCCGGCTCCGTGGCCGGAGCGGCGGCCGGTTCCTCACCGGCGACCGCGATCAGCACGTCCGACAGGGTCCGTACGACCGGCACCGGCAGGAGGCCGTACGTGATGAGGTCCTCCACGGACGCGAAGCCGCCCGTCACGCGGCGGCGGGCGACGATCTGCTGTGCCTGCGGCACGGTGATCCCGGGCAGCGCGGCCAGGACGTGTTCGGGCACGCCGTTGACGTCGACGAGGCCGCCGTCGTTGAACACCCGCGACAGGTCCGGGCGCCCGATCCCCAGCTCGCGGGCTATCAGCGGGTAGTGGTCGAGCAGCGTGAGCGCCTGCTCGCGCCGGATCCGCAGCTCCAGCGACCGCAGTGTGTCCAGGTCGAGCGGCGCGTTCCGGCGCCGGGCGGACGTGCCGAGCACCAGTACGGCGACGTGCACGGTGCCGCCGACCGTCGTGAGCAGCATCGCCAGCATCCCGACGTTGTCCCAGGGCGATTCGCCGCTGTCGCTCATCGTGAAGGCGAAGACCCCCACGAGCAGGAAGTATCCGGCCGATGCGAGCCCCAGTGCCCGGCTGCGGCGCCGCGCCGCGAAGAAGGCCAGCGCCGCCCAGCTCAGGAAGCCGAAGCTGAGCAGCGGGACGGCGATCGCCAGCGCGCGCAGGGCGGGCGGCGGACGCCACACGCGCGGCACGACGTCCGCC
>NZ_JBHLZP010000757.1:0-3050 GCF_042429965.1 Actinoallomurus acaciae | reverse complement strand
GGTTCGTGCGCCGGCGCGGTGGAGCCGAAGGCCGGGGGCGGCATCAGCGCCTCGTCGACGGTCGCCTCGTGGCCGAGCAGGCCGGCCTGGGCCTGCTGCGCGGTCGGCCGGCGCGACGGATCCTTCGCCAGGCACGCGGCCACGACCGACCGCAGCGGCTCCGGCAGGGCGGAGACGTCCGGCTCGTCGTGCAGGATGCGCTGCATCACGGCGTGCACCGCCTCGTTGCCGAACGGCGGGTGCCCGGTCGCGGCGAACAGGATCGTCGAGCCCCACGCGAACATGTCCGCGGGCGGGCCGATCTCGTCGCCCTTGACCTGCTCGGGCGCCATGTACGAGGGGGTGCCGGCGCGGGCGGACTCGTTGTTCCCCGCCGCGCCGAGCGCGCGGGCGATGCCGAAGTCGATGACCCGCGGCCCGTCGGGGCCCAGCAGGACGTTGTGCGGCGTGAAGTCGCGGTGGACGATGCCGGCCTTGTGGATCGCGGCGAGCGCGGTCAGCGTGCCGATGGCCAGGCGTTCGAGCGCGCCGCCGGTGCGCGGGCCGTCGGTGAGGATGTGGGACCGCAGCGAGCGTCCCTCGACGTACTCGCTGACGATGTACGGATGGTCGCCCGCGAGGTCGGCGTCGAGCACCTGCGCGGTGCAGAAGCGCGCGACCTTCTTGGCCGCGGACAGCTCACGTACGAACCGGTCGCGGGCGTTCGGGTCCGTCGCCATCCGGGCGTGGAGCAGCTTGATCGCCACCTGCTCGCCCGAGGGGCTCCGCCCGAGGAAGACGACACCCTGGTTGCCCTCGCCGAGCCGGCGCAGAAGCCGGTGGCCGCCGAGCTCGGGCGGATCGCCCGGGCGCAGCGGGAGGCCGTCGGCCATGGGAGGTGTCCTTCCGGTCAAGCCATCGTCCACAGCGCGTCAAACGATAGCGCCGGATCGGAGCGCCGATACCGGGATCCTCCGGCCTCGCCGGAGTTCAGCTGGTCGCGCGGCCTACGGCGTACTGGAACAGGTTGTCCTGCTGGATGGTGCCGTCGGGGCGCCGCTGGTGGCCGAAGTTGGCCAGGAACACCTCGTACGCCGCGTCCATGCCGATGACCTCGATCGCGTGGGCCACGTTGGGCGAGGACCGCATCGACCCCCAGGCGGCGTCGAGCGAGGGGAAGTCGTACCTGCGGGTCACCTCGGCGTAGGCGTACACGTCGAGGCCGGCCTCCACCATCACCTCGCGCAGGTGGTACAGGTCACGGACCGGCTGGGAGCCGGGAGAGCCGGCCGGTACGAGGCCGCGTACGGCGTTGAGGAACGCGCTCGCCTCACGGCCGGACCAGTTGTGCCACAGCCCGATCACGACCGAGCCGCCGGGCCGGGTGACGCGCGCCAGTTCGGCCACGGCGACCGCCGGGGGCTCGTTGTACTGGATCGCGTCGAAGGCCATGACCTGGTCGAAGCAGCCCCGGTCGTAGGGCAGTTCGGCGGCGTCGGCGACGCGGAGGTCGGCGTCGGGCAGGCGTTCCCGCGCGACCTTGAGCAATTCGACCGAGGCGTCCAGTCCGGCCACCTCGGCGCCGCTGTGCGCCGCGAGCCGCAGGGCCGTGCCGGTTCCGCAGCCGACGTGCAGCAGGCGTGTTCCCGGCCCGGGGTCGAGCGCGCCGAGAGAGGCGATGTAGAGAGGCCGGAGCTGCTCCTCGCACACGTCGGTGAAGGCGACGCCGTTCTGCGGATGAACCTGGGTCGGACCCACCATCGCGTCCTCCGGGTGGTCGTTCGGTCGATTACATGATCACTTCGCGCCCGGTAGCAGTGCATCCGCATATTTACCTATTTGCTGACTTTGTACGCCGCACTTGTCGTACGTGATCCATACTCCTTGGTGTGGCCCGGCGAGTCTCGTGCCCTACTCTCATCGGCCGTACCGCGGAACTGGCCCGGCTGGATGCCGCGCTGGCTCAGGCGCGGGACGGCTCCTCCGTGCTGCTCTTCGTCTCCGGCGACGCCGGCATCGGCAAGTCGCGGCTGGTGGAGACGTTCACCGCGCGGGCCAGGGAGAACGACGTGCTCGTCTTCTCCGGCGCCTGTCTCGACCTGGCCGAGGGCGCCGCGCCGTACGCCCCCTTCGTCGCCGCCCTGCGGCCGCTGGCCGACGAGCTGAGCGGCGACGAGCTCGCCCACGTCCTCGGCGAGGCGCGCCAGGAGCTCGGCGCGCTGCTGCCCGAGCTGTGCGGGAGCCCGACGAGCCGGCACGACCGGACCGAGCGCGGTCGCCTGTACGAGCTGGCGCTCGGGCTGTTCCGGCGCATGGCCGCGCTGCGCCCGGCCGTCCTGGTCCTGGAGGACCTGCACTGGATCGACCCGGCCTCGGCCGACCTGCTGGCGATGCTCGGCGGCAACCTCCGCCACGCGGGCCTGGTGATCATCGGCACCTACCGGAGCGACGAGGTCCCGCGCGACCACCCGCTGCACAACATCGCGCTGGAGATGGAACGCTCCGGCCGCGCCGAGCGCATCGAGCTGACCGGCCTGTCCGTCGAGGAGGTGACCGCCCAGGTCACCGGCATCCTCGGCACCGAACCGGCGACGCGTCAGACCAGGTCGCTGTTCGACCGGTCGGAGGGCAACCCCTTCTTCGTCGAGGAGCTGCTGGCCGCCGGGCCGACGCGCACGGAGCTGACCGCCAGCCTGCGCGACGTACTGCTGACCCGCGTCGAACGCCTCGCACCCGCGACGGGGCAGGTCCTGCGCGCCGTCGCGATCATCGGCCGCGGCGGGGACGAGGAGCTGATCGGCACCGTCACCGGGCTGCCTGCCGGCGAGCTGGAGGCCGCGCTGCAGGAGGCCGTCTCGCACCGGCTCCTGATCGTCACGGGCGACGGCTACGACGTCCGGCACGCCCTGCTGCGCGAGGCGCTCCACGCCGACCTGCTGCCCGGCCGGCGCAACCGGCTCCACCTGGCGGTCGCCGAGGCGCTGGCGGACAAGAACGTGCCGGCCGAGTCGGCACGCCGCTGGTACGCGGCGGGGCATCGGCCGGAGGCCCTCGCCGGCTTCGGCGCGCCC
>NZ_JBHLZP010000756.1:0-5837 GCF_042429965.1 Actinoallomurus acaciae | reverse complement strand
CGCCCGTCGTGGCCGGTCGCGGCGGGCCGGTCGGCGTCGTGATTCTTTCAGAGGGCGCGGCGCAGCCGTACCCGATCCGGCTTTCCGCCGCCGTCGGCGACGACGGGCGGATCCGCCTCGCCTGCCCGGTGCTGTTCGACGGCTGCGACGGCCGTACTCGTCAGGCCACCGCCGCACGGCGGCTCGGCGTCGCCGATGCGGCAGCCATGCGGTGGCCCCGGGCGGCGGCGGCTGCGCCCCGACCTGACCAGCGCCAGTCCTGGACGGGACCGGTTCGTCACCAGCGGCCTCGGCGTACGAGCTGACCTTTCCCACTGCGACCGGCCCGTCCACAACGCCACGAACTACCCACCCGCGACCGCCTCACCCGCCCGACCGCCTGGCTTCGCGACCACCACCCCACCGACTCACGGACGCCTCCGACCCGCGCACCCGGTCGGCTCGTCTCCGCTCCCGCCCACTCCGGCGGCCGTCTCGGGTGCGATCGGCCTCGCCTCACCCGCCCAGCGAGCGGTGCGGGATTTTCGCCTCCGGCCATCCCGTTCCGCAGCACGCCGAACACAGGAGTACGCTCCGATATAAGAGTCGACTTTCAAAAGGAGGCGGGGTGTCATGATGACCTCAGGGATGCGGCGTTGGTGGGCGGTCGGGGCGATGGTGCTCGCGGTGCTGGCGGTCGGGTTCGACGTGACGATCCTCAGCCTGGCGCTGCCGGCCCTCGCGACCGGGCTTGATGCCTCCACCTCCCAGCTCCAGTGGTTCGTCGCCGCGTACACGCTGGTGTTCGCCGCCGCGATGATCCCGGGCGGCATGCTCGGTGACCGCTTCGGCCGCAAGAAGATGCTGGTCACCGCTCTGATCGTCTTCGGCGTCAGTTCCCTCGCGGCGGCGTACGCGCCCTCGGCCGGGGCGTTCATCGCCGCGCGTGCCGTGCTGGGGCTCGGCGGGGCGGTGATCCTGCCGATGGTGCTCGGCGTCGTGCCGACTCTGTTCGACGCCCGGGAACGGCGGCGGGCGATCGCCATGGTGATGGCCGCGGCCATGGTCGGCTATCCCATCGGGCCGATCCTCGGCGGGTGGCTGCTCGGCCACTTCTGGTGGGGGTCGGTCTTCCTCATCAACGTGCCCGTCGTCGTGCTGGCGGTGGCCGCCGTCCTCGCGTGGCTGCCCGAGTCGCGTGCGGCGCGGACCCGGCGGCTCGACCTGCCCGGCATCGCGACCTCCAGCGCCGCCCTCGCCGCTCTCACGTTCGGCGTGATCCAGGCCGGGCAGTACGGCTGGGGCGATGCGACGTCCGTCGTGCCGCTCGCCGGCGGCGCCGTGCTGGTCGCCGCCTTCGTACTGTGCGAGCGCCGGACCGGCGAACCGCTGGTCGACCTGCGGCTGTTCCGCGAGACGGGGTTCACGGTCGGCACGCTGCTCAGCACGGCGGTGAACTTCGTCATGTTCGGGGTCCTCTTCGCGGTGCCGCAGTACTTCCAGGCGGTCCTCGGCACCGACGCGATGGGCGGCGGGATACGGCTCCTCCCGCTGATCGGCGGGATGCTCGCGAGCGCGGTGGTGGCCGACCGGTTCGCGGCGCGGGCGGGCGCGCGGGGCTCGGTCTGTCTCGGGTTCGTGCTGCTGGCCGGCGCGATGTTCGGCGGCGCCACGGCGGCCGCGGTCGGCGGGCACGGCCTGGCCGCCGCCTGGACGACCGTCGCGGGCCTCGGGCTCGGCCTCGTGATGCCGGTCGCCATGGACGCCGCCATCGGCACTCTGGACGAGGAGCGGAGCGGCGTGGGCTCGGCGGTCATCCAGGCCGTGCGCATGGTCGGCGGCAGTTTCGGCGCGGCGATCCTGGGTTCGGTGCTCAACGCCGGTTACCGCGGGCGCCTGGACCTCACCGGGCTCGCCCCGGCCGCGGCGCGGGCCGTACGCGAGGGCGTCTACGGCGGGCTGGAGGTGGCGCACCGCACCGGACGGGACGCGCTCGCCGTGCAGGTACGCGGGGCGTACACCCACGGCATGGACCTCGTGCTCGTCGTCTCCGCCGTCCTCGGCCTGCTGTGCGCGCTGGGCGCCCTGCTCCTGCCGTCGCGGCGTGCCGGCCGGGTTGGGCCGACCGGCGCCGAACGGCCACAATCGGACCATGAGGCAGCCGTCTGAGGCCACGGGGCTACGGGAACGCAAGAAGGCACGGACCCGGGCCGCGATCCAGGAGCACGCCATACGTCTGTTCCGCGCGCAGGGCTATGAGGCCACCACCGTGGAGCAGGTCGCCGAGGCGGCCGAGGTCTCCGCCAGCACGGTCTTCCGCTACTTCCCGACCAAGGAGGACCTGGTCGTCACCGACGACTACGACCCGTTGCTGATCGCCGCCTTCGCCGCTCAGCCCGCCGGGCTGAGCCCGATCCAGGTGCTGCGGACCGCCATGCGGTTGACGCTGAGCGACATGCCGTCCGCCGAGCTCGCCCTCCATCGTGAGCGCATCATGCTCGCGATGTCCGTGCCGGCGCTCTGGGGTGCCAGCCTCCGCAACCTCACCGACGCCCTGCGGATGGTGGCCGAGATGGTGGCCGCGCGGGAGGAGCTCCCGGTGGATCACCCGGCGGTCCGTACGTTCAGCGGCGCGGTGCTGGGGTTGTTCATCGACGTGATGTTCCACTGGACGCGGGAGCCGGACATGGATCTCGGCGCCGAGCTGGACCGCTCGCTCGCCCACCTCGAGGCCGGCCTGCCGTTCCCGCCGAAGAGCGGGTGACGAACGGAACGGGCCCGGCGCGGGAGGCGCCGGGCCCGTGCGATCAATCGTGCGGTCAGAAGGCTCCGGTGCCGTTCGGCGTGCCGAGGCCGGTCGGACCGTCCCAGCCGCTCCGCGCGGTGCAGAGCTGTGCGGTCGAGCAGGAGCCGTTCGACCCGGACGTCACGTCGAACAGGGCGTCCGGGTGGGCGTACGGCGTGTTGTTGTCGACGTCGGAGGCGTTGCCGGCGAGACCGTACACGCCCGCGATGACCGGTGCGGCGACGCTGGTGCCGCCGAAGACCATCCAGCCGCTCTGTCCCTGGTAGGCGGTGCTGTCGTAGACGGCGACGCCGGTGGCCGGGTCGGCCACCGCGGAGACGTCGGCGACGGCACGCCCGGAGCAGCCGGTGTCGGCGTCCGCCTGGCCCGCCAGCGCCGGGTTCTGGTCCGAGCAGCCGCTGCCCGCACCGTCCCACGCGGTCTCGTCCCAGCCGCGGCTGTTGCTCGCGGACTTCAGTGAGGTGCCGCCGACCGCGGTGACGTACTGGGAGGACGCCGGGTACTCCACGCCGTAGCCGGAGTCACCCGAGCTGACCGTCATCGCGACGCCGGGGTGGTTGTAGTAGGAGCCGTAGTCGTCATCGGAGGCGTCCGAGCCGCCGTAGCTGTTGCTGACGACGTTCGCGAGTCCGGCGGCCGTGTTCACCGCCGCGCCGAGGTCGGCGAAGGACGCGGAGTCCGCCTCGACCAGGACGATCTTGCAGTTCGGGCAGGTCGCGGAGACCATGTCGAGGTCCAGGGAGATCTCCTGAGCCCAACCGCCGTCCGTGGCGGGATAGGACGTCCCGCCGTTCTGGTCGACCTTCTTGAAACAACCGTTCGCGGTCGTGCACGCCGACAGCCCGTACTGGCTGCGGTAGACGCCGAGGTCGGCCTCTGCGGTCGGAGCGTCGTAGGCGTCCACGATCGCGACCGTCTGGCCGGAACCGGCGTCGGAGGACGGCAGCTTGTAGGCGCCCTGCAGGTCCGCCGGGGCGAGCCCGGAGGGGGCGGCGGCCTTCTCTTGTAGCGACTTCGCGCTCTTGGCGATGTCGCTGCGGACGAGCGCCGTGCAACTCGCCCGTCCCTTGTGCGCGGTGGCGCACGCGTGGTGGTAGGGCACGGCCGCCTGGGCCGGCGCGGTGAGGAAGGGGACCAGGGCGAGGATCAGTCCGCCCAGCACGGTCCCGGTGATACGTCGTCGCATGTGCTCTCCTTCTAAGAGCGAGCGGGGGGTACGACGCGACGATCTTTACACGCCCCTTATCACCGACAAAAGGGACTAATTGACAATTAGTGCTGTCAACATCTTCCAGCTCCAACGGGAACGGCCGTACGCGGCCCTCCGAAGAGGGCCACGTACGGCCTGGTCAAGCGGTATGTCAGAAGCCGCCGACCCCATTCGGCGTGCCGAGCCCGGTGGGCCCGTCATAGCCGGTTCCGGCCGTGCACAGATACGTGCCGCCACAACTTCCGTTGGAGCCGGAAGTGACGTCGAACAGCGACGAGGTGTGCGCGTAGGGATAGGACCCGTAGTTCGTCGATCCGGTGTTGCCCGCCAGCGCGTACACGCTCGCGATGATCGGCGAGGACGCGCTCGTGCCGCCGACGGCGGCCCAGCCGTCCAGGCCCTGTACGAGCCCGAGCGAGATCAGCACGTCGCAGAAGGAGCTGGTCCCGCAGCTGTTGTAGGTGTCGTAGACGCCGACGCCGGTGGACGGGTCGGCGACCGCCGAGACGTCGGCGACCGTGCGCTTGGCGCAGGCGGTGTCGTGCTGCCACGACGGCTTGGGCTCGTACGCCGAGCAGCCCGACCCGGCACCCGACCAGGCCGTCTCGGTCCAGCCGCGCGCGTTGTCCGCCTTGTTCAGCGTCGTGCCGCCCACCGCGGTGACGTACTGCGACGAGGCCGGCCAGCTGACGCCGTAACCGGAGTCGCCGGAGCTCGCCGTGACCGCGATGCCGGGGTGGTCGAAGTGAGTGTCCGCGGCGAGGATCGACGAGTCCTCCGCGCCGCCGTAGCTGTTGGAGATGGCCACGACGCCGCTCGTGGCGGCGGCGGTGTCCACCGCGGCGCCGAGCGACGCGTCGGTCGGCTCATCGGCCTCGACCAGCAGGATGTGGCAGCCGGGGCAGATCGCCGAGACCATGTCCAGGTCTAGGCTGATCTCCTCCGCCCAGCCGTAGTCGGCGGTGGGCAGCGGCGAGGCGTTGCCGTTCTGGTTGACCTTCTTGAAACAGCCGTTCGCGGTCGTGCAGGCCGACAGCCCGAGCTGGGACCGGTAGTGGGCCAGATCGGCCTCGGCGTTCGGGTCGTCCTGCGCGTCCACGATCGCGACCGTACGGCCGGCGCCGCTCAGGCCGGCCACCTTGTACGCCGACTGCAGGTCGGCCGGAAGCAACCCGGTCGGGCTGGTCACGGTCAGCGGCGCGATCTTCCCGTTGCTCGCGCGGTGCGCGCGGACGCGTCCGAAACAGTGCAGTTGCCCGGCGCTCGTCGCCGAGGCGCACCCGAATCCGACACTGAGCTTCGACGCGCTCGTGGCGGCGTCGGCGGAGGAGACGGAGGACAGAGTAAGGGCCGTTGTGATGATGACCGTGAGGATGGCGGCGAGTCTTCGGCGGGGGTTCAAATCCGACCTCCTGTACGGGGCTGACTCTCTATACCGAACGCGGCATCCGCGTTGCGGTCATATATCCGCAAAGCCCTTAAGTAAGGCGAAACTAACCCATACACGCGAAAGGTCCTACGACTCTGGCCGGAAGCGGAAAGCTCCATCACGGCCACGGGCGGCGACGACCGCCTCGTACGGTCCGCGCGGACGGCGCGAGAAGCTCACGTGGTCGACGCGCGCCCTCGACCGTCGTCGTCTACTCCCGCAAGAACCGCCCGCCGATGCGCTCCACCAGGCGGAAGGGGTCATCGCCGCCCAGGCGGGCCAGCCGTCGCATCGCCGCGGGCGACAGGCGCGACAGGGCGTACGCGCCCCAGGCGCCCGCGGTGACCGGCACCAGCGGGCGGTCGCGTTCGATGGCCCGTACGATCGCCCTCGCGGCGGCCTCCGGGCCCGGC
>NZ_JBHLZP010000755.1:0-3057 GCF_042429965.1 Actinoallomurus acaciae | reverse complement strand
CGAGCGAGCGCAGTCGGCCGAGCGCGGCGCGCAAGTCCGCGCCGACGGCGGCGGCCAGGTCGTCGCGGGTCGTGGGGGAGGGCAGCACGAGCAGCGCCTCGAACACGCTCAACGCGAACCGGTCGAGGCGGTCGAGGGCGCGGGACAGGGCCGAGGGCGCCGAGGCGCGGGAGGACAGCGCCGTGATGTCGGCGGGCACCGGAGTGATCAGCTCGGGACGGCACGCGAACAGCGCGCGCAACTCGTCGTCGTCGCGCGCCCGCAGCCAGTCCGCGTAGGTCTCCGTGCTCACCCCACAACGGTAATCCGGGTCCGGACCCACGCGCGCCGTAGCGCCCGTTTCCCGTCCGCCGTTCAGACGGTCTGGGCGGGCTGGCCGGCGAGGCCGAGGGCGAGGGTGGCCCAGCCGTCGATGAAGCGTTTCTCGTCGACGCGCTGGGGAGGTTCGTGCAGGGCGTCGCTCGCGAGCCAGTAGTTGACGATGGAACCGCCGAGAGCCAGGCCGATCGCGTCCCAGTCGGCCTGGACGCCGGCCATCTCCGGCTGGCCGGCCAGCCACTTGCCGATCATGTCGTAGAGCGGGTTGACGATGCCCTCCCTCATCTCGGTGATCAGGTTGGGGAACTTGTCCAGGTCGCGGAAGAGCACCCGGATCAGGTCGGCCTCCTCGCGCATCTTGGCCATGCCGAGGGTCGCGGCGAGCCGCAGCCGGTCGATCAGCGGCCGGTCGCGTACGTCGTCGGCGTGCTGGAAGGTCGCGGAGACCTGCTTGGAGGTGCGGGTGATGTGCTCGCGCACCGCGGCCGTGAGGACCTCTTCCTTGGACCGGAAGTGGCGGTAGAGACCACCGGCGCCCGGGGACAGGCCCGAGGCGGCCTCGACCTCGGCGACGGACGTCGCGGCGTAACCGCGTTCGGCGAACAGCCGGAGCGCCTCGGAAACGATCCGCTCGCGCGTGGATCTCTGCATTGTGTGCTCCTCCCCGAAAAGCGTAGGCCATGAAAGCGCTCACTGACATCGGGAGACGCGTGGCCTTCTGCCGAGCTCTGGTGACAAGCGGGCAGATGCGGTGAAATACACGAGGAGGTGGGTACATGTCCCGTCCCTCATACAGCCACGGAACCTCCGACCTTTCACTGCTGGGCCAGACCATCGGGGAGAATCTCCGGCGCGTCGCGTCCGTCCTTCCCCACCGCGATGCGCTCGTGGACGTGCCGAGCGGCCGCCGCTGGACGTACCAGGAGTTCGACGAGGAGGTCGCCCTCCTCGCCCGGGGCCTGATCGCCGCCGGGATCGACAAGGGCGACCGCGTCGGCATCTGGTCGCCGAACAACCCCGAGTGGGTGCTGCTGCAGTACGCCACCGCGGAGATCGGGGCAATCCTGGTCAACGTCAACCCGGCGTACCGCACCCACGAGCTGACCTATGCGCTCCGCCAGTCGGGCGTGAAGCTCCTGGTCAGCGCCGTCTCGTACAAGACGAGCGACTACCGGGGCATGGTCGAGGAGGTGCGCGCCGGCCTGCCCGACCTGGAGCGGGTGATCTACCTCGGCACCGAGGAGTGGGAGGCGTTGTCGATCGCGGGCGCCGCGCTGGACCCCGAGCGGCTCGACTCCCGGATGGCGGAGCTCTCGCCCGACGACCCGATCAACATCCAGTACACCTCGGGCACCACCGGTTTTCCCAAGGGCGCGACGCTGTCGCACCACAACATCCTCAACAACGGCTTCTTCATCGGGGAGCTGTGCCGTTACACGGAGATCGACCGGGTGTGCGTGCCGGTGCCCTTCTACCACTGCTTCGGCATGGTCCTCGGCAACCTGGCGATCACCACGCACGGCGCGTGCATCGTCATCCCGGCGCCGGTCTTCGACGCGAAGGCGACGCTGGAGGCGGTGCAGGCCGAGCGCTGCACCTCGCTCTACGGGGTGCCGACGATGTTCATCGCCGAGCTGGCGCTGCCGGAGTTCTCCTCCTACGACCTGACCTCGCTGCGCACCGGCATCATGGCGGGCTCGCCCTGCCCGGTGGAGGTCATGAGGCGCGTCGTCGCGGAGATGCACATGCGGGAGGTGACGATCTGCTACGGCATGACCGAGACGTCGCCGGTCTCCGCCCAGACCCGGTACGACGAGGAGCTGGACCGCCGCGTCTCCACCGTCGGCCGCGTGCACCCGCACATCGAGGTGAAGATCGTCGACCCGGCGACGGGCCTGACCGTGCCGCGCGGCACGCCGGGGGAGCTGTGCACCCGCGGGTACTCGGTGATGCTCGGCTACTGGGCGGACCCCGAAAGGACCGCCGAGGTCATCGACGCCGCCCGCTGGATGCACACCGGCGACCTCGCGACGATGGACGAGGCCGGCTACGTCAACATCGTCGGCCGGATCAAGGACATGGTGATCCGCGGCGGGGAGAACCTGTATCCGCGGGAGATCGAGGAATTCCTGTACGGCCACCCGGACATCGAGGACGTCCAGGTCATCGGCGTCCCGGACGTCAAGTACGGCGAGGAGCTGTGCGCCTGGGTGAAGAAACGGCCGGACTCGACGCTGACGGAGGAGGACGTGCGGGACTTCTGCCGGGGAAGGCTGGCCCACCAGAAGATCCCCCGGTACGTCCGGTTCGCCGACGGCTTCCCGATGACGGTCACCGGAAAGATCCAGAAGTTCAAGATGCGCGAGACGTCGATCGAAGAACTGGGTCTGATGGATTTGGAGGCGAGAAAGTTCGCCTGACCGGCCGAGCGGATCCGTGCCCCGCCGACGTACCGGCCGGGTCAGTGGGCGCGGCCGGCCGGCGGACCCGGTGGAGTAGTCGACGCGCCGCAACGGCACGTCGGCCCCGGGCTCGAGGTCGGCGGGACGCCGCGGGTCGTCGCGACCGCTGTGCTGGAGACCGGCGGGCCCGAGGGCCTCGGTGGCGAAGGCGTCGGCCGCGAGGGTCTCGGAGCCGCGGTGGGAACGGTGCTGGGGCAGGTCGCGCACCGGCTCGGGCGCGGGCGGCGCCTCGCCGGAGAGTTCGGCCAGGATCTCCGGAGCCACGACGGACATCGGA
>NZ_JBHLZP010000754.1:0-3068 GCF_042429965.1 Actinoallomurus acaciae | reverse complement strand
GTCCAGTGGGGCGACCAGGGCGGCGGAGGTGACCACGACCTCGGCGTAGCCGCCGCTGTCGACGATCGTCAGCGCGGCCACCGGCTGACCGGCCGCCAGGTCCTCGACGCCGGGGCCGACGGCGCGGATCCGGCCCGACACCTCGATCCCGGGCACGAAGGGAAGCGGCACGTCCACCACGCCGCGCCGATAGAGGATCTCGGCGAAGTTCGCGCCGGCGTACGCGACGTCGATGGAGACCTGGCCCGGGCCGGGCTCGGGGATCGCCACCTGATCGACGCGGAGTACCTCGGCACCGCCGAACTCCGGAATGGTCACTGCTCTCATCTGCCTGTCGTTGCCGCTCATGGCACGATCCTGCGGCCGCGGCGGCGGACTCGGCAGTGTCCGCTCATCCTGGGTGTGCCACCACCAGGCCGCGCTCCCGCATCAGCTTCTCCAGCCGTTGGAGGGTGTCGGTGCCCGGACGGGGATTGTGCAGGATCAGGTGGTGCCCCGGATGCTCGGGCAGCGGCAGCAGCGTGGCATCGAAGATCAGCGTCCCGGCCTCGGGATGATCGACGGCCTTCACCGCGCCGGTGTGCTCGGCCACGTCGTGGCGCGCCCAGAGTTCGGCGAACTCCGGGCTGACCGCGGCCAGGTCGGCGGCGATGCGGTCGAACTCCCGATCGCCGGGGTAGCGCGCCGCGTCGGCCCGGAAGGCGGCGGCCACGTCGGGAGCGGTCTCGGCCCAGTGCCGGTGCAGCACCCGGTAGCGGGCGTTGGCGAAGGAGGAGACCAGGCAGTTGTGGTCGCTCTCTCCGTAGCCGAACACCGCACGCGCCGCATCGTTGACGGCGGTGAAGTTCCAGTGACGGTCGCGGACATAGCCGGGCCGCGGCAGCCAGGACTCCAGCAGCCGTTGCACCTCGGGTGAGGCGGGGACGGAGGCCGCGGCCGAGGCCGGCGGCGGGTTGAGCCCCGCCAGCAGGTACAGGTGGGCACGCTCGGCGGCGTCGAGCAGCAGCGCGCGGGCGATCGCGTCGAGGACCTCCTCGGACACCTTGATGTCACGCCCCTGCTCCAGCCACGTGTACCACGACACCCCGACCCCGGCCAGCACCGCGACCTCCTCGCGCCGCAGCCCCGGCGTACGCCGCCGGCCGCCGTCCGGCATGCCGACGTCGGCGGGCGAGACCCTCGCCCGGCGGCTGCGCAGGAACTCCCGCAACTCGGCGCGGCGGCGGTCGCGGGGCAGGGGGGATTGAGCACCGGCCATGGGCCCAACCCTAGGCAACGCCGTCGCGGGAGACCCGGCCGGTCATGGCCTCCACCGTGCCGCGAAGGCGCGGGACGGGTTCTCGATGAAGATCGCGGTTGCCAGAGCGGCGCCGAGTTCCCGTTCGATCCGTGGGCGCAGGCCGCCGAGCAGGAACGGCATGCCGGGGCCGTCGGCGCCGGACCGGGCCAGGGCGGTGACCGTGTCGGCGCCGAGCAGGAGCTGGTGGGCGTGACCGGCGTCGGCCAGGGCCCCGAGGCTGTCCAGCAGGCGCCAGTCGGTGGCGTGGTGCACACGGGACGGGCCGTCGAACGCCAGGAACGCACCGGCCTCGGCGACCGCCCGGTGCATCCTCGTATCCGGAAACCGGTGCAGGTGCCCGAGGATCACGCGCCGCGGAGAGACTCCGTGCGTCCCGCACAGCAGGTCGAGGACGTCCATCGCGGCGGTTCCGGCCTCCAGGTGGACGCCGATGGGCGCGTCGGTGGCGTGGTGCGCCTCGGCGGCGGCGGCCATGACGTGCCGGGCGTGGTCATCGAGGCGGTGATAGGCGCCCGCGACCTTGATGAGCCCGGCCTTCACGCGAGGGCCGGTCAGGTCGCGGACGAACAGCCCGGCCAGGTCGTCATGGACGCCGGCCGTCTCATCGCGGCCGTAGTGCTTGGCCTGGTGCATTCCGGTGGCGCCGATGACATGGACCCCGGACCGCCGGGACAGGCCGGGCAGTTCCTCGGTTCGGGGGCCCATCCCCCACGGCGTCCACTGCACCACGGCGTTCCCGCCGAGCGCGGCGAAGGCGTTCAGCTCGGCGAGCGCGGCCTCGGCGTCGTCCAGCTCCTGGCCGGGCAGGGCCGGCGAGCTGATGAACAGATGGTCGTGGGCGTCACAGACGCCGAGTTCCTCGGGCGCGATGTCCCCGAGCACCGTACGGACCCGTTCGCTCATGAGTCCGCGGCCTCCCGCTCGACGTCGGCGATCGCGGCGGTGGCGTTCCGCAGCCCGGCCAGCGCCTTGGGGACGCCGACGTACGGCGCGAGGTGCACGAAGACCTCGATCACCTCTTCGCGCGTCATCCCGATCCGCAGCGAGGTCCGCACGTGACCGGTCAGCTGCGGATCGACACCGCCGACGGCGGTGAGGGCCGCCAGGTTGACGAGCTGCCGGTCACGCAGCGACAGCCCCTCGCGCAGGTAGGTGCCGCCGAACAGGGCGGTGATGATCCAGTCCGGGAAGCCCGGGGCGATCTCCTCGACGCCGGGGAACGCCCGCTGGGTGGTCTCGTCCTGGAGGACGTTCAGCAAGCGGTACCCCTCCTCGCGATCGAGCCGGGCCTGCTCTGTCCGTGCCTGATCCATCGCCATGCCTCATTCCTTGTCCGGGGTGATGTAACGCCTTGCCCGTTACATCGAGGCACACTAACAGAAGTAACGGTTCAGGCGTTACAGTGGGCCCATGGCTGGAGAAGACAAGCTCGCCTTCCGCTTCGACTGCGGCGCCACCTGGTTGAACCTGCTCGCCACCACGGGCCGCAGGTTCAGCGCGAACCCGGTCGAACGGATGGCCACTCCGGACCGGCTCTCCGAATGGCTGGAGCACTGTGAGCTGTCCCCGGTCCGGCGGCCCGACCAAGGCGACCTCGACCGGGCCCGGGAGCTGCGGGAGACCCTGCGCACGCTGGCGCTGGCCACCGTCGACCGGCGTCCGCCGCCCGCGGACGCGGTCGCGGACCTGGCCGCGTTCCTCGCCGAGCATGACGACCCGGTCCGCCTGACCGCCGACGACCGGCTACGCCGCGAACCGCCGGCGACGG
>NZ_JBHLZP010000753.1:0-3078 GCF_042429965.1 Actinoallomurus acaciae | reverse complement strand
AGGACTTCGCGGTCGCCCCCGACGGCGCGACGGTCGTCACCGGGTGGTGGCTGCCGCTCCCGCGCGGCGAACGCCGCTCCGAGCTCGTCGCGATCGACACGGCGACGGGGGAGCGGCGCCGGCTCGCCGGCGCCGACGGGTTCGACTTCCTCCGCCCCGTCGTCTCGCCGGACGGCCGCCACGTGGTCTGCGTGCGCGAGCGCCACAACAGCCTGGACGAACCGCCCGGCCAGACGCTGTGGATCGTGCCGATCGACGGCGGTGAGGGCCGCGACCTGACGCCTGACCTCGACCGGTGGCCGTACGACGCGATCTGGTCGCCGGACGGGCGCTTCGTCTACTGCGCCGCGTACGACCAGGGGCGCGCGCCGGTCTTCCGCGTGGAGGTCGCCACGGGCGAGGTGGCCCGGCTGAGCGGTGACGACGGCGCGTACGACCTGGTGGACGTCTCCCCGGACGGGCGGTACGTCTACGCCGTGCG
The DNA here is from genome assembly GCF_042429965.1 of Actinoallomurus acaciae. Taxonomy (NCBI): domain Bacteria; kingdom Bacillati; phylum Actinomycetota; class Actinomycetes; order Streptosporangiales; family Thermomonosporaceae; genus Actinoallomurus; species Actinoallomurus acaciae. Next base: position 2,597 of record NZ_JBHLZP010000753.1, on the reverse strand, counting down.
GTCGGCGATCGACGCGCCGCAGGCTCCGGTCCGGCTCGACGCGGCCGCCCCGGGCGGGGAGCCGCAGCGGCTGCGGCTCTGGGACGCGCCGGAGCTGCCCGGGATCCTCACCGAGGTCACGGCGACGGCCGCCGACGGCACACCGCTTCGCGGCTGGCTCGTGCTGCCGGCCGGCGCGTCCGCCACGTCGCCGGCGCCACTGCTGCTGTGGCCGCACGGCGGACCGTACGCCAGCTGGAGCCCCTGGGCGTGGCGGTGGAACTGGTGGCTGATGGCCGCGCGCGGGTACGCGGTCCTGCTGCCCGATCCCGCGCTGTCGCTCGGCTACGGGCAGGACTTCATCCGCCGCGCGCACGGCTGCTGGCCGGAGCCCGCGTACGACGACCTGATGAGCATCACCGACGCCGCGATCGCCCGCGACGACGTCGACGCCGACCGCACCGGCGTGATGGGCGGCTCGTACGGCGGCTACCTGGCCAACTGGATCGCCGGGCACACCGACCGCTTCAAGGCGCTCGTCACGCACGCCGGCGCCTGGCCGGTCGAGACCTTCCTCACCTCCGACGAGGGGCACTACTTCGTCCGCGAGTTCGGCGATCCGGCCGAGCGGCCCGAGCGCTGGGCCGCCAACGATCCGGCGCGGCACATCGCGAACATCCGTACGCCGATGCTCGTCATCCACGGCGACCGCGACTACCGGGTGCCGATCGGCAACGCCCTGCGGCTGTGGTGGGACCTGATCCGGCACGACGTGGAGGCGAAATTCCTCTACTTCCCGGACGAGAACCACTGGATCCTCACGCCCGGCAACGCCACGGTCTGGTACGAGACCGTGTTCGCCTTCCTCGCCCAGCACGTCCTGGGGGAGGAGTGGAGGCGCCCCGACCTGGTCTGAGGCACCTCCGCCGTCGCCGGGGCGGGGTCAGCGGCCGACCGCGTTCTCGTACGCGCGCAGGGTCGCGACGAACATCGCCCGCTGTTCGTCGGTGAGCGGTTCGAGCGCCGTGCGCCAGGCGCGCGCGCCGTTGGCGAGCCACGCGTCGACGGCGGGACGGCTGTCCTCGGCGATGCTCACGATCGTCCGGCGGCGGTCGGCCTCGTCCTCGCGCCGCTCGACCACGCCCTTACGGCTCAGCTCACCCACCATGAGGCTCACCGTGGTCGGCGCCACCTCCAGCCGGGCGGCGAGTTCGTTGACGCCCTGCGGCCCGTCGAAGAGCAGGTAGGACAGCAGCGACAGGTGCCGCGGCGCCAGGTCCAGCGATCTCAGCCGCTCCGGCACCGGCGTGCGCTTGGCGCGGCCGACCAGGCGCGGCATCAGCAGCAGCAGCGTACGGATGCCCTCGTCGACGCTCAGTCCCGTTGACATACCTTGATCTCCAAAATAGCTTTGCTTGCAAAGCAAATGTGCATCGCACTCATCGTCTCGGAGGCTATCGGCCCATGTCGGACTGGAATCAGAAGATCATTGAGGAGTTCCGGGCGAACGGCGGAGTGGTCGGCGGCCCGTTCGAGGGCACACCCCTCGTCCTGCTGACCACGGTCGGCGCCCGTACCGGCCGGCGTCACACCACTCCGGTCACCTGCCGGAGCGACGGCGGGCGGCTCCTGGTGTTCGCCTCCAACGCGGGCGCCCCGGCCCATCCGGCCTGGTACCACAACCTGCTGGCCAACCCCGGGGTCACCGTCGAGACCGGCGAGGAGACCTACGCCGCGACCGCTCAGCCGCTCGAGGGCGCCGAGCGCGACGCGCTCTACGCGCGCCAGGCCGAGATCGCCCCCGCCTTCGCCGACTACCAGGCCGGGACCAGCCGGGTGATCCCGGTCGTCGCCCTCTACCGCGACCAGCGTGCCCGCGCGCTGGGGGACGAGCTCGTCGCCATCCACCGCGGCATGCGCGGGGAACTGGCCGGGATCCTCGCCGCCGTGGAGGACCTCGCCGCGGGCCGCCCCGCGACCTCGCCGCCCGACGACCTCGCCGCGCGGCTGCGCTCGCGCTGCCTGTCCTTCTGCGCCGACGTCCACGCCCACCACGACAACGAGGCGGGGCGCGGCTTTCCCCTTCTCGCGCAGCGGTACCCGGGCCTGGAGCCCGCGCTCGCGGCACTCGGCGAGGAACACGCGGTGCTGGCGGGCATCCGGTCGCGGTTCGAGGAGGCGCTGAGGCGCGCCGCCTCGCCGGGAGACGTGCTGGGCGAGCTGCGCGGGCTGGCCGAGGAGATCGAGGCGCACTTCGACCGGGAGGAACGGCGCCTCGTTCCGGCGCTGAACGCTCTGTAACGCCGCGGAGGATTCGGGCGCCGGACGCTGTCGCGGCGACCGCCTCGGCTCGTAGGATGCGGCGGTCCGTTCCGGTGATCTTGTCGCCGGACCGCATCCGAGGAGGCAGAGATGACCGTTCGGCGTGGGTGGGTCTCGGCGGGGGTGGCGCTGGCCGTCCTGTCGGCCGGCACGGCGTGGGCCGCGGAGCCGTCGGCGGCCGGCGTGCCGCAGACCCGTACGACGCGGGCCCTCGCGCCCGGCGTCCCGCTCACCGTGATCGTCCGGGGTTCCGTCTCGCCCGGCGACTACTACACGGTCAACGTCGGGATCCCGAC
>NZ_JBHLZP010000752.1:0-3079 GCF_042429965.1 Actinoallomurus acaciae | reverse complement strand
TTCCTGATCCTTTACCTGGCGTTCCTGCTGCGCACCAAGGAGTTCGTCCACCCGGTCTCGCCCAACATCGCGCTCGGCATGCTGGCCGCCGCGGCCGGCGCCGGCGGGCTCGTGGGCACGGCCATGGGCGCGCTGCTCAAGGCGCGCGCGCCGGTGGGCATCGTGCTCAGCACGCTCGCGTTCGCGACGGTGACGGCCGCGGTGTGCGCGGTGTTCTTCGGCCTCGTGGCGGCGCTCGTGGTCGCGTTCGTGGGCGCGCTCGGGCAGTCGCTCGGCAAGCTCAGCCTCGACGCCATCGTTCAGCGCGAGATCGGCGAGGAGGTCCGTTCCTCCACGTTCGCCGTGTCGGAGACGATCCACCAGCTCGTCTGGGTGCTCGGCGGCCTGGCCGGCCTGGGCATGTCGATCATCGCCTCGAACGGCCACATCGCCCTGGCGATCGTCGCCGCCGCCCTGGCCACCACGCTGGTCATGCTCATCTACCGGCGGGCGGCCCGCCGCGCCGCGCGCCGCCGCGGAGGCGACCGTACGGAGGGCGAGCCGACCGTGGCCGACACCGCGGCCTGAGGGGCCTACTGCTGGTCGAAGTCGTCGGCGACCGCGCGCAGCACCTCGCCGATCTTCTTGGCCATCTTGCCGTCCGGGTGCTTGCCCCGGCGGTAGGTGGTGGAGACCCCCTCGAGCAGCTTGATGAGGTCCTCGACCAGGATGACCATCTCGTCGGGCTTCTTGCGCTTGGACTTGACGACCGACGGCGGCGCGTCGATGGTGCGTACGCTCAGCGCCTGCTGGCCCTTGCGACCCTCGACGACCCCGAACTCCACACGCTGACCGGGTTTGAGCGAGTCGACCCCCGCGGGCAGCGCGGAGGAATGCACGAAGACCTCACCGCCGTCGTCACGGGTGAGAAAGCCGAACCCCTTGTCGGCGTTGTACCACTTGACCTTGCCACTGGGCACAGGTGACCTCGTTGCTAGCTCTTGTCCGGACAGGCCATATCAAGGTTATTGCCTCGACGAGGGGCCTGGGTTGATCAGTTCGGTCAAAGTCTCCGGGAAAACCCGCAAATCGGGCAACACGATATCGGCTCCGTACGCCAGAAGCGCCTCCGCGTCGTACGGGCCGGTGGCGACGGCCACGCTGCGCGCTCCGGCCGCCCGGGCCGCGTCGACGTCGGCGACGTGATCGCCCACGTACGCGGTCGCACCGAAACGGCTCAGTGCCGTTCCCTTGGCGGTACTGAAGAGTCCCCCCGCCACGTCGTCCACGTTCAGGCCGAGGGCCCGTACGGTCGCCTCGGCGTGCACCTGGTTCTTGGCGGTGACCACGATGACGCGTCCGCCGCACGCCTTCACCGCGTCGACGGCCTCGGCGGCGCCGGGCATGGTCACCGTCGCGGGCACCGCGAGGTCGCCGTAGAAGCCGCGGTAGATCGTGGCCATCTCGTCCACGCGCTCGGCGGGGAACCAGTTCGCCAGCTCCATCTCCAGCGGCGGCCCGAGCCGGGACACGACGGCGGCGGTGTCGATGGGGACGCCGGTGCGCTCGGAGAGCGCGACGAAGGCGGCGGCGATACCCTTCCGGGTGTCGGCGAGAGTCAGGTCCAGGTCGAAGCCCACAGAGATCACGGGCCCCAGGGTACGTACGGCCCCGGGGACCGCGTGCCCGCGCCCTCCCGGCAGTGGCGATGCGACGGGATCCGAGTGGGAGGGCGCGGAGTCTGCGCGAAATCTGGATCTATGGATTTCGTCACCGGCGGAACTCGCATTAGAGCGAGCCCGAAACAACGGTTAACGCGATGCGGATATACCCAGTGCCGATCATCCAAACCACGTCACCGGCAGATCGCTCCCCCGAGTAGGAAATGCATATGACGAAAAGGCGGGAAGAGTCAGAAAAGGCGGCTAAGGCCGACGGCGAGGAGTCCGGCACCGCCGGGAGAACAGATCCGACGGCCCGGACGGAGCCCGCGACCACCGCACACCGGGGACCGGGACGCCGAGCCCGCGACGGCGAACCCCTGCGTACGGGCGTGCGCCGCGTCTCCGCCACGGCGGCCGACGCCGTCCGGATCCTCGCAATGATCATTTGCGTGCTTCTCGCCCTGCACATCGCGTTCGCGGTGTTCTCCGCGAATCCCGACAACTCGATCGTCCGAACGGTGAACGACTGGGCGGACTGGTTCGCATGGCGATTCCGCGACATGTTCGTCCCCAAGGACGAACGTGTGGAGGTCCTCGTCAACTACGGAATCGCCGCCGTCGTGTACCTCATCGTGGGCCGCGTGGCGGCAGGCCTGATCCGCCGCATCCGCTGAGCGAGAGGTGACGGCCCGGCAGACCGTCGTCCGGCCGCGCCGTCGGTCTCGGTGGGCGGGAGGCGGATCAAGGTTTCGCGACCTCGAGTACCAGCTTGCCGGTGGTCGCCCCCGACTCGATGCGGCGGTGGGCCTCGGCCGCTCTCTCCAGCGGCAGCGTCTCCACCCGTACCCGCAGATCGCCCTTTGCCGCGGCCTCCACCGCGCGGCGCAGTGCCCGGCCCGTCTCCTCCGGGAAGGCGCCGGAGAACGCCGCCAGGTTGAAGCCGGAGACGGTCTTGTTGGTGAACCACAGTTCGTTGGCCGGGACGCCGACGTCCTCGGCTCCCGAGGCATTGCCCATCACCACCAGGCGTCCCATCGGTGCCAGTCGTTCCAGGCTGGCCCGGCGAGTGGGGCCGCCGACCATGTCGACCACGATGTCGAACTCGCCGGCGCCGGTGAGCCGGTCGCGCAGGATGACCTCGTCGTAGCCGAAGCCCCTGGCCGTCTCGACCTTGGCCTCGCCGCCGACCGTGCCCACCACGCGGCCCGCGCCCAGCAGATGGGCGGCCTGGCCCAGCTGGCTGCCCACGCCCCCGGCCGCGGCGTGGACCAGGACGCTCTGGCCGGGCTCGATACGCGCCACCCGGTCGAGCACCAGGAGGGCGGTGGTGCTGTTGGACGGCAGCGCCGCGGCGGTGGCGGGCTCGACGTCCAGGCCGTCCAGTGGGGCGACCAGGGCGGCGGAGGTGACCACGACCTCGGCGTAGCCGCCGCTGT
>NZ_JBHLZP010000751.1:0-3082 GCF_042429965.1 Actinoallomurus acaciae | reverse complement strand
CGGCGAGCACGACTGCGACCGGCTGGCCGTGCGCTGGGTCGGCCTCGCCGCGGCCGAGCGGGCGTTCTCGGTGATCCAGCGGGCGTCCCGGCGGTCGCTGCTCACCCATCCCGCGCCGGCGCGGCGACTCGCCGCCTGCCGGGTCAGCGCGGAGGAGTGAAGGTCCAGCCCTTGCCGAGGAGGGCGTCGACCGCGTCGGCGGCCTCGCTCAGGCGGCGCTCGTGCGGGCCGGTCACGACGACGTGCGGGAGGCCGCGTCGTCGCAGCTCTTCGGCGAACCGCGCCGACATCGTCGCGCGGATCGTCTCGCCGTCGCGCCAGCCGTCCTGCTCGAACGGCACACCGGCCGTGCCGGTGAGGATCCACAGATCATGGCGGGTACGGGCCAGCGGCGGGGCCGGAGTGCCGACGTAGCGCTCGTGCCACAGCTCGGTGGCGAAGGTGTCGGTGTCGCAGATCAGCAGCGGTGAGCCCGCCCTGGCGGCGGCCTCCTCCCCGGCGAGCTGGCGTTCGGCGATCACGGTGAACTCCTCCGAGGTCCAGTCGAGGTCGCCGAGCCAGAGTCGCGGGTCGCGGCGGCGGGCCATGGAGAGCTTCTCCTCGCAGTACAGCCGCCCGTATTCGGGCACCCACCGCGTCGCCGCCCACACGCCGCCGCGCCGCGCGTAGTGGGCGGCGAGGGCGCGGGCGAGCGTCGTGGTGCCCGTCGACTCCGCGCCGACGACCACGACGCGGCGTGCCAGGTACGCGCGGACGGCCGGCGACAGCCACTCCCAGCACGCCACCGGGTCCGCCCGGACGGCCGTGCCGCTGACCGGGTGACGCGTGCGCGGCGGGTCGACCGGCACGTGCTCGGCGTCGAGGCGGCGGGCCAGTTCGGGGCCGTACTCCTCGGAGCTGAACACCAGGTCGACCGGGTCCCCGGCGGCGGCGCGGAACACCGCGACGTGCGCCGACCAGACCGCGTCCGAGTCGTAGTCGACCTCGTTGTCGTCGACCGCCGCGACGATCTCCACGTGCGGCTGCGGATGGCGTTCACGCAGCCAGGCGGCGCGCAGTGCGATCGGGATGGTCTCCGCCGGGGAGGCGGCGACCACGACGGTCAGCCGGTCGCAGCGCGCGGCGGCGGTGTCGATGAGGTGATGGTGACCGGCGTGCGGCGGGTAGAACTTGCCGATCACCAGGCCGTGGCTCACGTCGCCGCCGGTACGGGTGTCGCCGTCTGACGCGTCGCCCACTCACGCCGCCACGCCACCAGCCCGGCCACGCACAGGGCCAGGAACAGCACGTACAGCACGCTCGTCAGGTACAGGTGCTTGTAGGAGTACAGCGGGATGTAGATCAGGTCGGCGGCGATCCACAGCCACCACGACTCCAGCAGCTTGCGGCTCTGCCCGTACGTCGCGGCGAGCGAGATCGTGGTCGTCAGCGCGTCCCAGAACGGCACGGTGGAATCGGTCCAGGCGCTGAGCATCCAGGTCAGCAGGGCGGTCGCGGCGACACCGGCCACGGCGAGCCCGACCCACTCGGCTCGCGAGGTGCGCCGGGTGAGGAGTTCGGTACGGCCCCGGCCGCCGTACAGCCACTGCCACCAGCCCCACACCTGGAGCACGACGTAGACGCCCTGCAGACCCGCGTCGGCGTACAGCCCGCCGTCCACGAAGATCAGACCGAGCAGGACGACGTTGGCGATGCCCACGGGCCAGTTCGCGATGTGCTGGCGGACGACGAGCCAGACGTTGACCGCGCCGGTGACGAAGCCGAGCACCTCCCCCCAGGACGTCGGCGTGCTCCCGAGGGTGAACGCGGGGTGGAGCAGCGGCCCCAGCAGGTCGTGCAACGACATGACCTTGAAATTACCTCGTGACGACGGTGGCCACCTCGACACATTCGCCGCCGTTGCTGCCGGAGCGGCTGCTCTTGCGCCACTCGTCGTAGGCCGTGGTCATAGTCGCTCCCGTGTCCGCCGGATGAGTTCCAAGGATGCCGCGGCCGTCTCCGTCACCAGATGAAGGGCCTGGTAGACGGCGAACCAGCCGTGGACGAGCTCGGGCCGCTCCTGGAGGTGCCCGCGCTGATGGTCTTCGGTGTAGGCGACGTCCGGCTCGTCGGTGAAGCTCAGGATCGTGAACGCGGACGTCAGCCCGGCGTGCGCGCCGGTCCCCAGCGGGATGACCTGAACGGTGATGCCCGGACGCTGTGCGGCCTCCACCAGGGCGTCGAGTTGCGCGCGGTGCACCTCCGGCCCGCCGATCGGACGCAGGAGCGCGGTCTCGTCGATGACCAGCCACAGCGTGGGCGGATCGTCACGGGCCAGGATCTCCTGCCGCTCCAGCCGGGCGGCGAGAAGGCTCTCGACCGTCTCCGGCCGGGCGCTCGGACGGCCCGCCGCGATCAGCGCACGCGCGTAGTCCGGTGTCTGGAGCAGGCCGGGCAGGACCAGCGCGTGGTATTGGCGGATCACGGCGGCACGGCTCTCGGCGTCCGTGTACCTGTCGAAGGAGATGACCGGGTGCGGCTCCTCGTACCTGATCAGGTCGAAGATGTCGAGGAGGACCTTCTCCGGCAGTCCGAGCACCTTCTCCAGCTCGACGACCGCCTGCTTCTGCGGGCACAGCTGACCGGTCTCGACGCTGCCGAGCCATCCGTTGCTGTAGTTGACGAGCCCGGCGAGATAGTCCTGGGTCATGCCGGCCGCCTCGCGGTGCCGCCGGATCGCGGCACCGAGGGTCCGGAGTGAGGGGCTGATGGGCTTGTTCATGGACGGCATTATCGAGCGTTATCAGATCGGGACTCAGCGTAATCGCGAGATGGCCGGTTCTCCGTCGCCGCTCGGCCGCGCGACGGTCGCCCGATGAGGGCCCTGCTCTGGGTGCGCGTGCTCAACCAGGCCGGTGCGTTCGCGCTCGCGTTCCTGGCGGTGGTCGCCGGTCCGCACCTGGTCACGCCGGTGCTCACGGTCTTCGGCGCCGCGGCGCTGGTCTCGCGCTGGGCGGGCGGCGTGCTGCTCGACCGGGTACGCCCCCGCACGCTGGTGGTCGCCGGACTGGCCGCGACCGGCGTGGCGCTGCTCGCGCTCGCC
>NZ_JBHLZP010000750.1:0-3085 GCF_042429965.1 Actinoallomurus acaciae | reverse complement strand
GCGCGCCAGGGTCCGGCAGCGGTTCGCGAACACCCGTACGGCGGCGACGGTGGCCAGGGCGAGCAGCAGGCCCGCGGCGGCCGCGACGGACAGCTCGACCGGGTCCCGGCGTGCGGCGAGGCGGAGCGACCACTGCCCGAGCTCGGCCAGTTCCGGGACGCGCAGCAGGCCCGTGAGGGTGAGCAGCCCCAGCGAGAGGGCGCCGGCGGCGGCCAGCACGAGAGAGGAGAGGGTGAGCAGCCACGTGGCCAGGCGGGGTTCGCAGCGCGCGGCCAGCAGCCGGGCACCGGGCGTGGCGAACAGCGTGAGCAGCAGCGGCAGGTAGACGGCGACGCGCATCGCGATCCTAACGGCCGGTCTCGAGAAGCTGCCGGAGCAGGTCCTCGTCGTCGGAGGTCAGGTCGCCGACGAAGCGGGTGAGCACGGCCGCGCGGTCCGGCCGCTCGTCCAGATAACCGCGCATGCGCCGGGCGGCGAGACCGGCCTCGTCGGCGACGGGGGCGTACGCGTAGGCGCGGCCGCGCGGCGTGCGGGTGAGCTGCCGTTTGGCGTGCAGGCGCGTGAGGATCGTCACCACGGTGCTGTAGGCGAGACCGCCGCCGAGGCGTTCGATGACCTGTCCGGTGGTCATCGGCTCGTCGGCCTGGTGCAGCACGGTGAGGATCTCCGCTTCGAGCTGGCCCTTGGCGCGTCGTCGGCCCTGATCGTGGGGATGAGTCATGGTTCGCGCTCCACTGTGCGGTCTTTTACAGTGATGTAGAAATTCTATAACGCCTACGGCGTCGGCGGGACGGTCCGTACGACGTGGAACCTGGCCGCCGCCCTCGCCGACCATCACGACGTGGAGGTCGTCTCCATGCTCCGCCACCGTGCGCGCCCCCGGTTCGAGGCCGATCCGCGCGTACGGCTGACGCCGCTGGTGGACCTGCGCGAAGACTCCTCCGACGCGGTGGACCCGCGGCTGCGCGAGCCGGCGGTCGTCTTCCCGGCCGCCGAGAAGCGGTACCGGCAGTACAGCCGGCTCACCGACGTGCGGGCCGAGGAACACCTGCGCGGCTGCACGGCCGACGTGATCATCGGAACGCGGCCCGGCGTCAACGTCTACCTCGCCCGGTTCGGCCCGCGCCGCGCGCTGCGCATCGCGCAGGAGCACCTCACCCACGACGCTCACAGCACGAGGCTGCGTGCCGACCTGGCCCGTCACTACGCCGGGCTGGACGCCGTGGTCACCACGACCGAGGCGGACGCCGCGGTCTACCGCGCCCGGATGCCGCTGCCGGGCGTTCGCGTGCTGGCCGTGCCCAACATCGTGCCGGAACCGCCGGTGCCGCCCTCGTACGGCGGCGCGACCGTGATCGCTGCCGCCGGGCGGCTCGTCCGCGGCAAACGCCTCGACCTGCTGATCGACGCGTTCAGGCAGGTGGCGGGCAGGTACCCCGAGTGGACCCTGCGGATCTACGGCGCCGGTCCGGAGCGGGAACGGCTGAAAGAGCTGATCGGGGAGCGCGGCCTCGACGGACGGGCCAGGCTGATGGGGGCGCGCTCTCCGATCGAGACCGAGTTCGCCCAGGCGGCCATCGTCGCGTCCGCCTCCTCCGCCGAGTCCTTCGGCATGACCCTGGCCGAGGCCATGCGCCGCGGCGTACCGGTGGTGAGCACGAACTGCCCGCTGGGTCCCGCGGAGATCATCACGCCCGGCGTCGACGGCCTGCTCGTCCCGGTCGGCGACGGTCAGGCCCTGGTCGACGCGCTCCTCGCACTCGTCTCCGACGAAACGGCCCGCCGCCGCATGGGGCAGGCCGCGCTGGTCTCCGCCCGCCGTTTCGACCCCGGGCCCATCGTCTCGCGGTACGAAGAGCTCTTCGGCGAGCTGGTGCAGAGCCGTAACGTCCGCGAATGGCGGCGCCACTCCGCGCGGTGGCGACGACGTCTCCACCACGTACTGCGCCGCTGACGAGAGCGGCCGCTCAGCGGGCGGGCGGTGGTGGCGGCACGTACGGCGAGGGCATCGGCGGCGGGGGAGCGGCGGTCGCGCGGCGGGGCCGGTTCAGCGAGTCGGTGAGGCTCTCGAGCGCCCGGCTGACGCCGAGGCCGACCATCACCGCGAGGCCCACGACGAGGGTCGAGAACCAGGCGGACAGGCCCTTGTCGACGACCAGCGTCTGGATGAGCGCCACGATCGTGACCCCGAGCAAGGTGCCGAACACCCCGCCGCGGCGCCCGAAGACGCTCACGCCGCCCAGCAGCACGCCGCCCAGCACCATCGTGATCAGGGCCGTGCCGTTGGGATCGGCCATCCGGAGACGCAGCAGCACCGGGATGGCGGAGAGCGCGGCGAGGAGGCTGGAGCCGGTGAGCCCGGCGATCACACCGAGGCCGCCGCGCGGGTCGATCCACCGCGCCTGGTCGCCGGTCCTGCGGGCGGTGCCGAGCGCCGTGCGGACGTCGGGGATGAGCCATACCGCGCCACCGGCCACCGAGACGACGAGGAAGATCCCGAACCACATGGCGTTCGAGTACATCGCGTGGAACGGCATCGGGATGATCGTGCCATGGCTGATCTTGAGGGTGATCGCCTGGAGGGCGGCGGCGGCCCCGAGCGTCAGCGCCCAGGCCGGTACGGACAGCACGGCGACCAGGACGCCGAGCACGAGCCCGATGAGCGTGGCGAGAAGGATCGCCACGAGCAGGGCGGGGAAGCTGCCCCACCCGTGCGCGGTGGCGAGGTAGGCGGACAGCGTGCTGGTGAAGCCGAGAACGGCCCCGACCGCGAGGTTGGGAGAACCGGTGCGCAGGGAGAACGCCAGCCCAACGGCCAGCAGGCCGTAGCACCCGGCCTGGCCCAGGGCCGTACCGAGGATGTGCCCGGAGATCCCCGCGGCCATACCGATCATCAAGATGACGGCGATGACCGCGAGCACGCCCTCCCAGATCAGATGGGGGAGCAGCCGGTCACGCGCGCCGGACGGTCGCGCCGCCGGAACGGGCGGGTGGCCCCAGGGCTGCTGCGGCCGGTACGGCGGCTGTTGCGGGATGCCGGGCGGCGGGGGTAGCTGTTGCGGCATGCCCGGCGGCGGGGGAGTCG
>NZ_JBHLZP010000749.1:0-3087 GCF_042429965.1 Actinoallomurus acaciae | reverse complement strand
TCAGGGACACGCCGCGCAGCGCCTGCACCGCCGTGCCGCCCTCGCCGTACACCTTGGTCACCTCGCGCACGTCCAAAACCGGCGCCGTCACGGGCGTCCTCCGCCGCCGATGCCGCCACCGGGCCCGCCGCCGAGGCCACCGCCCCCGCCGCCGGGGAACCCGCCGGAGGAGCCGCTGTCGCCGCTGCCGGTGGTCGTGGTGATGACGACCACGTCGCCTTCGCTCAGCCCCGACTTGATCTCCGTGCCCTGGTCGCCGGAGACGCCGATCTGGACCTGCTCGGCGACCTGCCTCCCGCCCTGCTGGACGGTCACGGTGCTCTGTCCGCCGGCCGTCCGGACCGCCGCCGCCGGCACGTACAGCACGTTCTTCGCGGAGGCCGTGGTGACCTGCACGGTGGCGGTCTGGCCGAGCCGCAGGGAGGACGGCGGGTCGGTGAGCTCGACGGTGGCCCCGTACTGGACCACGTTGTTGCTCGTGGTCGGCGACATGTCGATCTGGGTGACCTCGCCGGTGGCCGTGACGCCCGTGAGCGCGTCGAAGGAGACCGTCGCGGACTGACCGGTCTTCAGCTTGGTCGCGTCCGACTCGGTGAACTCCCCGGTGACCTCCAGCCGGGAGGGGTCGGCCAGCTCGATGAACCCGGAGGAGCTCGAGCCGTCGCTGCTGGAGGAACCGGACGAGCTCGACGTCCCGGTGGAGCCCTGCCCGGAGGAGCCGGAAGAGGAGGAACCGGACGAGGTGGAGCCGGAGCCCCCGGAGGAACCGCCGACGGTGCCGTTGACCGCGACGATCGTCCCGCGGAACGGGGCGACGATCCTGGTGCCCGCGAGCGCCCGTACGGCCTGCTCGTAGGAGTTCTTCGCCGAGACGTACTGGGAGTAGCCCGAGGCGCTGGAGGTGTCGCCGGACTCCGCGGCGGCCAGGCTCGCCTTGGCCGACGTGACGTTCTCCTCGGCCGCGGTCCGGTCGATCTGGGCCAGCACCCTGCCCTTCTTGACCTTGTCACCGGCCGCCACGTTGATCTTGGTGACGGTGCCGGACGTGCCGAAGGTGAGCGATCGCGTACGGGAGCTGGCGACCGAGCCGGAGGCGGACACCGATGACACGACGTTGCCGCGCGTGACCTGCGCGGTGCGGGTGGAGGACGCACCGGCCGCGTCGTCCCCACCGTTGAGCGAGAGATATCCGACGCCGATCCCGACGGCCAGCAGTACGGCGAGCGCACCGTTGAGCAGGAGAACGCGGCGTCTCAGCAGACGTTTCACCCGGCCTAATCTGGAGACGTTCAATGGGACCAGGCTGATGTGACCATGAAAATAATATGAGTGGCGTTTCAAAGGCATTTCTCATGTGCCGCTCAGGTCATTTTCATCCGGGTGCCGACGGCGTCGTGACGGGGCGAGACGCGCCGCTCGGCCGAGGCCCGGGGAGTGTGGACCGTCGCGTCGGCGAGGGCGAGCGTTCCGCTGCCCGCGATCACCATGGCCGCGATTCCGGTCAGCACCCGACGACGGAGTTTCATCGCACTCTCCTCATTTCCCCGTTGGTGGTTCGACGGGAAAACCGTATTCCGGCTGCGAGAACGCCGCATGAGAGCGAGACCGTTATTCGGCTGAGACCTTGTTCAAGGATGGATGAAAGGGAAATGAGGCCGCATCCGCAGATCCCCGGCCCGGAAAGGTCAGCGAACGGTGCGTGGATGGTCAGCGCCGCCTGTGAGCGTCTGGGCCATCGGACCCGCGGCGCCCAGAAGGGGCCCGCGTGACGCAAGGAGTATGAGATGGCTGTGCTGACCGGGAAGACGGCGCTGGTCACGGGGGCTTCGCGAGGGATCGGCCGGGCGATCGCCCAGCGGCTGGCCGCCGACGGGGCGCTGGTGGCCGTGCATTACGGCAGCGATGAGGGCGCGGCGCTGAAGTGCGTGGCCGAGATCGAGGAAGCCGGGGGACGCGCGTTCGCCGTCGGCGCGGAGTTCGGGGTGGACGGCGACGTCGACACGTTGTTCGCCGGGCTGGAGGCGAACCTCGGCGAGCGCGCCGGGCAGGTGCGGCTGGACATCCTGGTGAACAACGCGGCGATCGGCGGGCGGCACGGGGCGATCGACACCACGACCCGGGCCGAGTTCGACCGCGTGTTCGCGGTGAACGTGCGTGCCCCGTTCTTCCTCATCCAACGGGCCCTGCCGGTGATGGGGGAGGGCGGCCGCATCGTCAACATCTCCTCCGGCGACACCCGGATCGCCCTGGCCGGCGAACTGGCGTACTCCATGACCAAAGGCGCGATCAACATCTTGAGCCGCACCCTGGCCAACGCGGTCGGAGTGCGCGGCATCACCGTGAACACCGTCGCGCCCGGGATCACCGACACCGGCAAGATCGGCTGGCTGCTCGACGACCCGCGGATGCTGGCGGCGACCGAGGCGGCGGCGGCGCTCGACCGGGTGGGACAGCCCGGCGACATCGCCGATGTCGTCGCCTTCCTCGTGTCCGACGACGCGCGCTGGGTGACCGGCCACCTCCTGGACGCCACCGGCGGCATGTTCCTCGGTCCCCGCGTCTGAGGAGGGCCGGCGCTAGCCCTGGAGGATGGCGACCAGGTGGTCGGAGAGGTCGTGCAGCAGCGTGTCCGGCACGATCTCGTGACCGGCCGCGACGGAGAAGACCTCCGGCAGGCCCGGCAGCGGATAGTCGGCGACGTCGCCCACCACGCGGTCGCCCAGGGGCAGCCGGCCCAGTGAGGTACGGGTGCGGGCCCAGGCGTCGGAGACCTCATCCGGGTTGGGCACGCCGAAGCCGTGGCCGACCGGCGCCGCGTGCCGAAGGCGTACGAGAGCGCCGTCGGCGAACTCCTGCGCCACGCGGCAGCGTTCGGACAGCGAGGTCATCGCGTCCGCCTCCAGGCGCGTGACGACGTCGCAGGGCGTACGGCACGACACCGCGCAGGTGCACAGCGCCGAGGCGACCGTGCTGTGCTGGCGGTCGAGGTAGTTGCGCCAGCCCGGTCCCGGCTCGCGCGCCACCCGCAGGGCGCGCTCGGCGGCCGACTGCTGCGGCCGGGTCAGCGCGCAGTCGCGCGGCCGGGTG
>NZ_JBHLZP010000748.1:0-3092 GCF_042429965.1 Actinoallomurus acaciae | reverse complement strand
CCATCGCCCGGCGCAGGTCCGGATCGCCGGCGACGCGTTCGATCGCGGCGGCGACCGCGGCCGGGTCGTGCGGCGGCACGAGCAGACCCGTGACCCCGTCGGCGAGCACCTCGGGCACGCCGCCGACACGTGTGGCGATCACCGGCAGGCCCGCGGCCATCGCCTCCAGCACCGCGTTCGGCAGCCCCTCCGCGTGCGAGGGCAACACGGAGAACTGGTGGTCGGCCAGCATCTCGCGTGCGTCGGGGCAGGGCCCGGCGAGGCCGACGACCTCCCCGAGCCCGCGCGCCTCGATCAGCGCGGCCAGCCGTTCGCGCTCCGGCCCGTCCCCGACCAGGCGCACCGGCGGTGGCTTCTCGAGCAGGGCGAGGGCCTCGATGAGGTCGGCGTGGCCCTTGTAGGAGATGAGGTTCGCGACGACGATCCCGCGCGCCGGGCTGAGGCCGGGAGCGGCGACGCGCGCCGGGGGCTCGACCCCGTTCGCGATCACCTCGATCCGGCTCGCCGCCACCTTCTCGTCCCGTACGAGCCGTTCGGCCAGCGCGTGGGAGTTGGTGACGTACAGGCTGGAGGAGTGGCGGCCGGCGAAGTCCAGCAGCGCTCGCAGTGCCCCGGTCGGCCGGGACGGCGACGCGCCCCGGCGCCCGTTCACCCGCACCGGCACGCCGGCGAGCAGCGCCAGCGGCAGGACGTGGGTGTAGCAGGTGAACAGGAAGCCGTGGCAGACGTCGGGCCGCAGGCTTCGCAGGTGCCGCCAGATCGCGAGGAGCTTGCGCGTCTCCGCGGCCAGGATCCGCGGGTCGCGGCGGCCGCTCGGGTCGCGCAGCCGCAGCCCGTCGTAGGAGAAGACCCGCAGTGGCACGCCCAGGGCCCGCAGGTCCTTCTCGTACGGCCCGCCGCAGCGCACCGCGACGACGTGCACCTCGTGACCGCGGGCGGCCAGCCGCCCGGCCAGCTTGACCAGCTGCGACTCGGTCCCGCCGATCTGGAGAGAGCCGATGGACAGCACGATCCGCAGGGGCCGCCCGGTCGTGTCGGTCATCACAGTCGCCAGTTGTTCGCGCCCGCCGCGATGGCGGTGCTGGCCCGCGTGTGCGCCCCGTCGACGAAGATGCGGTGCCACAGCTCGAACTGGATCAGCGCCCAGATGCGCGTGCTGTGGTCGGTGCCCGCCTCGTGCTGCTCCAGCAGCCGGGTGACCGCGTCGGGACGGAACAGGTCACGCGACCGCGCCGTGTGGTCGGTGAGCAGGTCCCAGGACAGCCCCCGCAACTCGGTGCGCAGCCAGGCCGCCAGCGGCACGCCGAAGCCCATCTTCGGCCGGCTGACCAACTCGGGCGGCAGCCACTCGGCGACCGCCTTCTTCAGCAGGTACTTGGTCGTGCCGGACCGGATCTTCAGGTCGGCCGGCAGTCCGGCAGCGAACTCCATCAGGTGGTGGTCCAGGAAGGGCGAGCGGGCCTCGATGGAGTTGGCCATTGTGGTGATGTCGGACTTCACCAGCAGGTCGCCCGGCAGATACGTGTTGACGTCGACGTCCATGATCGCGCCGATCTCCGAGCCGGCCCGCGACTCGGAGAACGCCGTGTCCAGGAGCTCGTAGCTGTCCACGCCGGCGAGCCGTTCCCGCAGGGCGTCGGAGTAGATCGCCAGCTTCTGCTCCGGCCCGAAGTAGGACATCATCCGCGCGTAGCGGCGGGGCAGCGGATGGCTCAGCAGTTCGAGGATGCGGCCGACCTTCCACGGCGGTGACTGCGGCGCGCCGCGCGAGGTGAGCAGCGAGCCCAGGCGTTCGAGCCGAGGACGCAGAGCGGGCGGCAGCGAGATCCGGCGGGTCCGGTTCATCGCGACGTACCGCCGGTAGCCGCCGAAGGTCTCGTCGCCGCCGTCGCCGTTGAGCACGACGGTGACCCGTTCGCGGCTCATCTTGGCGACGTAGAAGCTCGGGATCGCCGACGAGTCGGCGAACGGCTCGTCGAAGTGCCACGCCAGCATCGGCAGCACGTCGAGCGCGGACGGACGCACCACCAGCTCGTGGTGGTCGGTGCCGTACCACTCGGCCAGCTTGCGCGCGTAGCGCCGCTCGTCGAACTCCTGCTCGTCGAAGCCGATGCTGAACGTCTTCACGCTGCCGCTGGTCTGGCGCGCCATGGCCGCCACGACGGCCGAGGAGTCCAGGCCGCCGGACAGGAACGCGCCCAGCGGGCGTTCGCTGACCATGCGCACGCGGGTGGCGTCCAGGAGCTTCTCGCGCAGTTCCTCGGCCGCCTCCCGCTCGTCGGGGACCGGCCGGGGCGTGCAGTCCAGCCGCCAGTAGCGCCGCAGGTCGTGCCGGCCGTCCTGCCAGACCAGCACGTGGCCGGGCGGGAGCTTGTGCACGCCTTTGAGGATCGACCAGGGCGCCGGGACGTACTGGTAGGTGAGGTAGTGGTGGAGCGCCACCGGGTCGACCTCGCGCGGCATCGACGGATCCTGCATCAGCGACTTCAGCTCGGAGCCGAACACGAGCGAGCCGCCGTCGGACCGGTAGTACAGCGGCTTCTTGCCGACGCGGTCCCGGGCGAGCAGGAGACGGCGGCGCCGCGCGTCCCAGATGGCGAACGCGAACATGCCGCGCAGCCGGTCGACCAGGTCGTCGCCGTACTCCTCGTACAGGTGCACCAGGCACTCGGTGTCGCCCTCGCTGGTGAAGCGGTGACCGCGGTGGCGCAGCGACTCGCGCAGCTCACGGAAGTTGTACAGCTCGCCGTTGAGGACCGCGGCGACGGTGCCGTTCTCGTTGTAGACCGGCTGGTCACCGCCGGCCACGTCGATGATGGCGAGCCGGCGCATGCCGAGCGCGGCGTGGTCGTCGCTGTGGAAGCCCGCGCCGTCCGGCCCGCGATGCACCAGCGCGTCGCACATCCGATGGACCAGCTCGGCGTCGGGTACGCCGGCAGACACGGCTCCCGCTATTCCGCACATCGGCGCTCCAGCAGCTCTCGGTAGATCTGGACATGGCGGTCGACCATCGCGTCGGCGTGAAGGTGTTCCAGGCTCCAGGCGCGCGCCTGCGCGCCGAGGCGCTCGGCCAGGCCGCGTTCGCGCAGCCG
>NZ_JBHLZP010000747.1:0-3094 GCF_042429965.1 Actinoallomurus acaciae | reverse complement strand
GGCCGAGCTCGCGCGGGCGCGCAGGCAGCGAGCGGTGGCGCGCGACCTCAGGACGACGGCCCGTGCGGCGGTCAACGCGCGTGGCCGGCAGACGCTGGCCCGGCTGGTCGCCGCCCGTTCCGACGACAGGCTGGAGCGCCGGTTCGGACCGGCCGCGCAGCGGGTGTTCTTCGCCGGCATGGTCCGCGCCTTCGATCCAGGGATGGCCATGGGCTTCGAGGGCGAACTGGAGTTCCGCCTGCGCCGGGGCGAGGAGGAGACGCCCTGGACGATCGAGGTCCGCGACGGCCGGGCGCGCGTACGGCCGGAGCCGGCGCGCAGTCCCGTGGTGAGCATCCGGATCGGCGCGGCGGACTTCCTCCGTCTCCTGACGGGTGAGAAGCAGGCTCCCGCGCTCGCCCTCGACGGCAGGCTGGAGATCGACGGCGACCTCGCGTTCGCCCCGCGCATCGGGGAGATGTTCGGCGGGGTCTCGCCGTACTGACGGCGCCGCCGAGACCCAGCCATCGGTGAATTTCAACCTTCGTCCTCATAACGTTTGCCAACCATTCACGCTTCGGCGGCGTCAAGTTCTCGTACGCCCGTTCCGTCAGGGTGTCGGGGAAATCGGGCAATGGAGGACGTTGAATGCGAAAGCCGCTGATAAGTGCCGGATTGGCCGCGTTGGTCATCGCCGCCCTGGCGGCACCGGCCGGCGCCGCCGGCCAGGCGGGCTGGCGGGTCACCTACGTGAGCCCGGACACCGGCTACGACGACTACGGCCTGTACGACGTCGCGGCCACCGGCCCGCACGACGCCTGGGCGGTCGGCTCGCAGACGCTGGACGCCGACCACAGCGGCGGCACTCTGCTGCGCTGGAACGGCACCACCTGGTCCGCCGTCACCGTCCCCGGCGACACGGGCTCGTTCGGCAGCGTCGACGGATCCTCCCCGAACAACGTCTGGGTCATGGGGGCGACCAACGAGGGCGCCCAGGCGTCGTGGCACTGGGACGGCACGTCGTGGACGTCGGTGTCGACCGGTACGTACGACGTCGCGGACGTCGCCGTGGTCGGCCCGAAGAACGCCTGGGCGGTCGGGAACGACTACGAGGGCGGCACGGACGGCGGAAAGGCCCTCCACTGGAACGGGCGGAAGTGGAAGCAGGTCGCCATGCCCTTGACCGCGCGCAAGGTCGGCGCGGTCGCGGCGCATGACGTCTGGGCCGTCGGCGACGCCGGCGACCAGCCTGCGGCGGAGCACTGGGACGGCACGTCGTGGACGTCGTCGCCGATTCCGGAGGTGCCGATCCCGGAGGGGGAGAGCGGCTTCGCCTACTTCAACGACGTCGTCGCGGAGTCGAGTGACAACGTCTGGGCGGTCGGCCGGCTCTACTGGGGCGGCGGCGAGGAGCTCAAGCGCGTCAAGAAGGCGGGGAACGCCACCCTCGCCGAGGCCGAGCACAACCAACCAGTGATCATGCACTGGGACGGGGGCGAGTGGAGCCTTCGGCTCGGCGCCGACGGCGACTTCGCGCTGAGCGCGGGCGCCGACGGCCAGGGCGGCATCTGGTACTCGAGCTTCAACCACACCTTCGTCCACGTCGCCGCGGACGGCACCACGACCACCGTCCCCGTCGCCACGACCGGTGGACGTCAGGTGCCCTCGATCCGGCAGGTCGCCGGGGTCCCCGGCAGTACGACCATGCTGGCCGTCGGCGAGATCGCGCCCGTACCCGGCGGGGACGACCAGTCCTGGGACGGCGTCGTCGAGCAGTACCACTGAGAGGAACCCCCATGCGACGAAGCTTGACGGCGCTCACCGCGGCGCTGGCCGCCACCGCCACGGTCACCACGGCGGCCACCTCCCAGGCGGAGCCCAGGACGAAGGCGGGCAGGACGGACGTCACCTGGAGCGTCGCCCAGACCAACACCCTGCCGGGCGAGGACGGCATCAAGGCGATCAGCGTCGCGCCGACCGGGAGCACCTGGGCGGCCGGCTACCAGGCCTCGAACGGCAAGAGCGTCCCGCTCGTCCAGCACCTGCTGAACGGCAAGTGGACCACGGCCAAGAGCCCGAGCGGCGCGCTGGGTGAGATCGGCGCGCTGTCGGCCTCGTCCAGCAAGAACGTCTGGGCGTTCGGCACCACCGACGCCGGCACGTTCGCCGCCCGCTGGAACGGCAGCGCGTGGGCCCGGACCACGGTGACCACGAGCCGCTACGACGTCCAGGACGCCTCCGCCCTCAGCGCCTCGAACGTCTGGGCGGTCGGCGGGGACGAGACCCGTACCTCGATGCACTGGAACGGCAAGAGCTGGGCGAAGGTGGCCCTCCCGGCCTCCGCTCGCGCGATCGCGGGTGTCTCCAGCACTCACGTGTACGCGGGTGGCACCTACAAGAACCAGCCGGCCGTCATGCACTGGACCGGATCGGCCTGGAAACTCGCGGCCACCCCGAAGTTCACGCTGCCCGCCCAGGACGCCGTCGGCGTCATCAGCGACGTCTACGCCCCGTCGGCGAGCAACGTCTGGGCGTCCGGCGGCATCGACTGGTCCTGCGGCGAGGACGGCGACGACACCTGCACCCAGCCGATCCTGCTGCACTGGGACGGCGGGAAGTGGTCCTCGAAGACCTTCCCGCAGGGGTACGGCGGTTACACGCGGGTGACCGGCGACGGCGGCTTGGGCGTGTGGCTGCTGCGGGGCGCGTGGGACCCGCAGCTGACGCACGTCGTCGGCGGTTCGGTGACCAACGTGACCGCGCCGCGCCCGTCCGGCCACGACATCAACCTCACCGCGCTGGCCGTCAAAGGCTCGACCGTGTGGGCGGGCGGTGCCGCCTACCCCGAGGGCGATCCGGACGACCCGACCGGCAACGGGGTCTACCTCGTTACCGGCTGATTCCACACAACCTGCCAAAACGGGTCCGGTGCGCTCGTGCCGGACCTGTTTTGTGCCCGAGGGTCCCATGAGCGATGCTGTGTGCGTGTCAACGGAGACTCTGCCGGGCCCTGTCACCGGCACTGCCGAACTGCGCCGATTCCTGCACGGGTTGCCGGGTGTTGATCAGGTGGGTGTGGAGGAGCGGGCTGCTCGTCTGGCTACTCGGTCGATTA